>JAYZAC010000127.1:0-35967 GCA_036339875.1 bacterium
TGGTTAATTTTGAGCATCACTTTGATCTTGTCTTGTTCCACAGAAAAACGATTAATTAGGATCACTTTTTTAATATTTACTCTTTTGTTGATTTTTTGGCTGATTACAAGTAATTCAATCGTTATAAGTTTTCCATATGAATTCCTGATATTCTTTGTTTGTAATTTGGCGCGTGGCTGGGCAATGTTTAAACATTGTATTTCTTTCAAAGGTGATAAAGTTTCACTTAATGAAATGCTAAGTTTTCTATGGTTTCCTCCACTGCTATGCGGAGGACCGCTAGAAGTCTTCAAGGAGTTCCGAAAGTATCATTTATCTCCTCAATCTATAGCTCCGATGATTGTGACGGGTTACTTTTTGTCTTCAATTATTACAGGTATTCTTCGTGATTTTGTAAGAAGTATCTGGAGTCCTTCAGTATTTATTTATAACGAAGCAAATTTAGTACAACTTCTTATCTACTTTGTTATGGTTAGTATTCTTCTATTTTTACATTTTATTTCTTGGATACATTTCGTAAGAGCATTTTGTCATTTACTTGGTTATCCCTTCAATAATAGGAATTGTGGTAATTTTCTACTAGGTGGTGGTTTGGTTGAATTCTGGTCTAGATGGAACCTTAGCGTTACTAATTTCGCTAGAGATCATTTAATCTATCCATTAAATCGAATTCCTAGTAATTTCGAGACTTCGTTAAGAATACTCTTTTGGTTTTCCATCGTAGGTTTTTTGTTTAATTTTAGTATTTATACTTCTATTTGGGGAGTTTTACAGGGCACTGCTATTATTCTGCAAATTATCTATCGTAAATGTTGTGTAACAAAAACAAAATTAGGAGATCTAAATCGAAGAATGCCTAAAATATTTAAAATTATATGTGTATTTATCTGGATTTTTGTTACGACCCCACTTTTGAGTCCTGAAGCTCCTATTCTCTACCAAAATATTTACGAGAGAATTCTTCATTATTTTCATTAACTAGTGATTTTTTTGAAAATTAAATATTTTAACTAGTTCTTCAAAGAAGCTCCGATCATAATCGGGTCTGATGTTTTCTTGAACATTTTCAAATTTTAAGATATACGAAATGGAAAGTAGTTAATCTTTGATCATTATTTTTATCAATTATCAAGAAAGTGTTAGAAAATATTAATATGCGATTTTATCAAAGGTCTTAAATCATAATTAGGCTTCCAAAGATTAAGGGTAATTTAATAGAATATCTTCGCATTAATCATATCAATATTTTGGCGACATAACGTAGTTTTGGCCAAGAACCTTGATTTAATGCATGTTTTCGAATAAAATGTCGGCCCAAGTTTTACGGTAGTAGGGTGGTATGACTCAAGAAAATTATCAAGATCCAGTGGTTAGAGTGTTTCGTGGCAATGACAACGATCAATTTGAAGCTTACATTCATTTTTACGATGAAACAGGTCTTCCGTTATCGACTAAACTACTTTGTCAACAGAAGTCAGATTCTTCTGAAGAATTTACCGAGGATAAGTACGTTCTTGACTTGGATGCGTTTCATTTTTACGAATGGGGTAATGTCGGTCGAATCGAATGTCATTCTGATATCAAAGAGATTTGTTTATCCGACAATCTGCGACCAAAGGTTGGAACTATTGAATTCCTAAATGAACGTCGCAAAGATTTTATCAAACGCGGTAGATTTACATTCATCGATGAGGAAGATGTAGTTACGCAGTATGATATTTCCGATTTTTTTAAGAAAATGCTTTGGGAAAAGCCAGCTCATCCGATTAGAAATCCTGAATTGAATTTATTCGATCTAGCAGAATTCCCTGTAAAGGTTGTCTCTCATTTTGGAGATCGTAATTTTGAGAGCACTGTTAGATTCTTTGATTCTTTAGGTAATGAAATGAATCTGGATGCTTACTCCAAGGAAAAAGACTTTGAGTATGGCGAGTCTTACGAAGAGTGGACCGTAATAGATCTAGCTTCTTTCTTAAAAGAAATGTGGGTTGAGGTATCGGTGGTAGAGTCACGCTCTGATTTGACAGCACTAGATCGTTTCAGACACGTGAAAGGTAACATAGATTATTTAATCTACTGTAGAGCTAATAATTATAAGAAACTACCGGAATACCTATATAAGCGAATCCAGACAAGGCGTCTAGACGATTTTTTGCAAGATATTAAGGGGCCACAAGGATAACCATAACCGCAAAAGTCCATGATCTTGGTACCTTCAGCTATTTAATATACAATCGCATAATTTTTTGAATCAGAGCATCATGTTTGCCCTTGGTTATCTCGTTGAAGATGTTGTGATCCTTCTCGCTAAGTTTAAGTTTGGGAGCTAATTCGTACCCTTTAGTGTAGTTATCCGAGGACTCTCTTTGTTTAGTTTGATTAAGGGCATAAATCAATCCTAGTCTGTAATGAGCTATGGCTTTAGATTGATTATTTCCATTTTTAGTTGCGATGGTAAGTTCTTTAATAGCTGCTTTTTTGTCCTTTAGTAAAAACTTTAACCAGCCTGTATGGCTAAAATATTTTCGAGAACCGGTAAGCTTTACAAGGTTCTGATAGATTTTAAGTGCTTTCTTAAAGTCGCGCTTATGGTAATGAAAATTCGCAAAAAATGCTTGATAGCTTGGATTTCGAGTGTGAACTTTTAATAGTTGCTTAACCTTAGCTTCCGCCTCAGGGTAGTATTCTAAAGTCATTAGAATGTCTAGATACAACAAATTATATTCTTCTTTATTATTAGATTTCACTCCCACACCTTCTAAGGCAGTTAATGCATTAGAGTACTGGTCTAATTTCATATAAGATTGTGCCATTAAGTATCTAAAATATGGATTGTCTCCCGTGCTAGACAGTCCTTCCTTACTAAATTTTATACAATTACGATATTCAGCACGTTGAAAAGATAGTTCAATTGCGTGTTTGTAGATTTCAACATTTTTAACTACGAGTCTGGCTTCCAGTGCAGTTTTATACGCACTATTGTTACTTTGATCATTACGCAATATTTTTATCATTAGATCCCAGGCGAGTGGGTGTTCCACTTTCTTAGTAATGGCTTGCTTTAAGCTTATAGTAGCTCTCTGGGGTTCTCCGGCATTGTAATAAAAAAGGCCTAACGCTGTTTGAGCAAAAGGGTTTGTTTGATCTTGGCTCAGAGCTAAATCAATTAGGCTTAAGGCTTCTTGAGGATCAATTTTCTTATTTTGGAGCATTAAAATTGCTGTATATGCTAAGTAGTCCGCATTAGAATTTCTAATTTGTAATGCTTTTTGTAACGAATCTAGGGCAAGTTCTGATTTGTCTAAAAAGAATGCAGCTTCACCAAGATACTCAAGAAAGGCACTATACTCTGGAAATTTTTCAACACCAGAAGTCGCTAAGGGTAAAATTTGTTCAAAATCCCGTCTTTTTCTTAAAATATTTAAGGATATCCGATAAGGTAGAAGAAAATTAGATGAATTTTTTATTACTCGATTTGACATTTCAACGGCGCTTTTCCAGAGATAATCCTTATTTTCAGTGTAAGCCATAGCTTCGATACCCAAAGTAAGAAACATTAGCGGATACACAGGATGATTAAAAGTAGCCTTCCTGATCTCTCTATCAATTCTACTTAACTGCTTATTATCTTGTTTTTGAAGGGCAATAAGATAGTCATAAAGTAGGCGATCAGGATGATCATTAAACTGCTCATTAAATGCTCTGTACTTTTTTTCGAACTGTTTTTGACGTCCTGAGATTAAGTCTGCCAATAGAGGAAAGAATGAAAATTGAGGATGTTGGGCACCTGCTTCTTGCGCAACGCGACATATACTGACCATATTTTCATATTGACTCATAAAAAATAAAGCATTGATAAGATGTAAATAGGTTTCTACATAGGCGAGCCCATTTTCTATTAAATATTTAGCATGCAGAATTGATTGTCTGAAATCTTTCTTGTAGAGATAGATTTGGGCAAGATGATTGTGTGCAGGATGATATTCGGGCTCAATCCGCAATATTTTCAGAAGTGCATTTGTGGCTAGATTTATTTTTCCCTGTTTCAAATAAACCTGAGCCAAACGTTCTAACGCTATAATATCTCTAGAATTTATCAAGAGTAGTGTATTGTAGGCTTTTTCGGCTCGTAAAAAATCCATATCTGAATAAGCTTTTAAGCCTCGATCAAATATTTTTTGAAAAGAATCGCTAAGATGGTGCTTTTGCTTGTAAGGTTCCAGAAGTTTAGAAGGAATGGTACTTAGCTCATGTGTATAATAAAATGCACAAATATTTGGCACAGTAAATAGAGCTAGAAAAACGAATATTGTAATAAATATATAACTACGTTGTAACATTAAGACTTTACTTTTAAGTCATGATAGTTTGTCCATAAGGATTTCGGCAAAAAGAGCCTGTAATCGGACAAGTTCTTCGAAAAGGTCTTGAAAAAGACAACAAAATAAGAATTCAAGGAGCGAATATGGCATATGCCAAAGATTATTCCCGAAATAAGGAGACGAAAGAAGGGCGTGATAATGTTAAAAAATGGTTAGGGGTCATTTGGTATTTTATTATTGGTAGTGAGACTATCTATCATATTTTCAAAGGACTCTATTTAACATGGGTTTTTTCAATAAAAATTCCTATGGCTAAAGTCCTTGAGAGGATTGATAATTTAGATCCTCAGGCAAGTACTGATATGGTTGGTTTAACGTTATTTTCTCTCCAAGAGTGGCAGTACCACTTCATGTTTGGTTTACGTGGACCAATGGTTTTATTTGGTGCTTATTTATTATATAGATACACCGTCTATTTAAGTCCCTTTCAAAAAAAGAACGCTTCTGGCCGTGGAAGATCAAACTCGGTAGGTAAATCCAGTAGTACAGCTCATAATAGCTCCCGAAATTCAGGCACAAACTCTGGTGGTTCTCGACGTGGCAGGTCATCAGGCTCATCTCGAAATCGCTAATGCAATATGAAGACCTTTTGTCTTGATTTGGCTCAACAAGTTGTCGGTGAAAAGATTATAGATAAATCTCAGCTAACAGGGGGATGCGTAGGGCAAGTATATAAACTTCAATTTGAGACAGGTAAAATTTATGTAGCTAAAGTTGCATCTGAACTTGATTTTGAGAATTTAAAGACGGAAGGTAGGACATTAATTTATCTTAGAGAAAATAGTCCTATACCTGTGCCGAAGGTTTTCTACAATGAACAAGGTTTATTATTAATGGAGTTTATACCCTCTGACTCGATTAAGGATCAAAAACTACAAAGGAATTGTGCTCGTCATTTTGCGGCTTTACATGAATGTCATTCTGATAAATATGGCTTTGAATTTGACACTGTGATAGGCGGTATCAGGCAAGTTAATTTATGGCATTCTACCTGGATAGATTTTTTTATAGATAGCCGTATTAAGTATATGGCTAAGATAGCTCGAGATGCGGGGCAATTGAAATCTCATGATTGCATCAGACTTCATAAATTGTGCAGTCAATTGGATCGTTGGTTGGAAGAACCATTAAAGCCAGCTTTACTGCATGGAGATGCATGGGGTGGAAATATATTAACTTACAACGGTAGACTCAATGCTGTTATAGACCCCGCTTGCTATTACGGACACCCAGAGGTTGAACTTGCATTCACAACTATGTTCCACACTTTCGATCGAAGTTTCTTTGAGGAATATAGGCAATCAAATTCTCTAGCATCAGGTTTTTTTGAAGAGCGCAAAGATCTTTATCTCTTATATCCAATTCTTGTGCATGTGGTCTTATTTGGAGAGACCTACATAGACATCTTTGATCGTACGCTAAGGCGTTATGGATTTTGAATTGGCCTGGATTTGCCGTACAGATTGTGATGATTTTGAAATTTGTGAAAGAAAGAGTTTTTTCTGGTCTCTACAAGTTCCATCTCATCTAGATAAGCCATGACAGGGGAGTCTTCTAGCCACTCGGCGAATACATGAACAATTTGTTCTCCTGTGGTAATGGGGTTCTGAATTCCACGTTTAGCGAATACTTCGTTGAGACTCTGGTACATGCAAGGTTTAACAACGATTTCAAATACTTGGTTTTTAAGCTGATCACTCAAAAATGGGTTTTCTTGACTGAATGCATATTTGAACGTTACTTTGAGTTTGTAGTTGTGACCATGTCCATATTGGCCCATGCACTTACTAAAAACGCTGAGGTTTTCATCGTGGCTCAAGGTATTGCTAATTAGTCGATGATGACAAGGTATTTCAAATGTAACGGTTTTATAAATTACTGGTTTGACCATAATACTCCACGAATAGTTCGGGGTTTTCATATAGTTTTAACTTGAAAAGTGAATTTGGCTCGCTAAATTCACTTTCTAATTGCAGCCAACAATAGTGAACAATATTTTCTGTCGTAGGAACTCGTGATTTGAAGAAATCAATCTCTCTATCAAGAAAGCGATGATCAAGTTGGGACATAATCTTTTCGCGCAGAATTTTGTCTAAATCTGTCAGATTGATAACCATCCCATTGTCCTCGTCAATTGCTCCATAGATAGTTACCTCAAGTTCATAGTTGTGTCCGTGTCCATGAGGATTATTGCAAGGTCCGAAAACATCTTTATTTTTCTGATCACTCCAATCTGGATTGTGGTATCGATGAGCAGCCGAAAAATAAATTTTTCTGGAAAGATAAACTTTTTTCATTATTACTGTCCTTTAGCTAATCAGTGAAATACCACCATCAATATTCAGAATACTCCCAGTCATCCAAGCAAAAGAGGGTTGACTCAATTGGTAAAGCATTTCAGCAAATTCCTGAGGTGTTCCAATTCGACCAAGTGGGTGCATTGTTGACATGTCACTTTGAAATTTGCTCGCTGCATCTGCGCCCATGACCTTGGCATGAATTGGAGTAGCGACTACCCCAGGCATTATGATATTCGCACGGACTTTAGGGGCGTGTTCCATAGCAATACTTTGTGTAAGACTTACTAAGGCTGCTTTTGAAGCAGAGTATAAAGAGGTGCCTGGAGCTGGTTTGTTGCCTAATGTTGAACCAATATTGAGAATTAAACCTTTTTTGTTCTGGTTTATCCAATTATTAATACAAGCCTTACTCAGGAACACTACTGAGCTGAAATTAGTTGTAAACATTGAGTCAATTTCAAGTTGTGTTGTTTCAATTAAATTATTACCGCTGTACATGGCTGCATTATTGATGAGGATCTCAGGGTCGAACTCGCTTAAAAATCCTTCGATGTCCCGAAATGATTTTGCATCACCTAAGTCAACGATTTGTACGTCTAAATTTCTCTGATTCGCGTCTATTGAATTTAGGAGAGCCGCCTTCTTTTCAGAATTGCGAGCTGTTGTTCCGACTGTGTAGCCGTTATCAAGAAATATTTGCACTGTAGAGCGTCCTATTCCGGAGGTGCCTCCTGAAATAAAAATACGTTTCATTGTACTCCTTAGTGATTGGGTCGTTTGGGTATAATCACTTTACTGCTGATTCCTCTATGATTAAAAATACTGATTTGCGCAGCTAAATTTTGCGAGGCCTTTTCGAATGCTTCTGCTACAGTAGAGTTTGCTTGAGAAATAACAACAGGGATCCCTTTGTCACCTGCTTTACAAACTTCAGGGTCTAGCGGAATACTTCCAAGTAATCTACTTTCAGTATTTTCTGCGAGTATTTTGCCACCGCCTTCAGCGAAGAAATGAATCGTTTCGCCTGATTCGGGATGTGTGTATCCGGCCATATTTTCAATTATCCCTAACAATGGTATTTTTAGCGTTCGAAGCATACTTTCAGCTCTTCGGACATCGGCTAACGCGACTTGCTGCGGTGTGGTAACCATTACGGCACCTACTACGGGGACTACTTGTGATAAAGACAACTGAACATCTCCCGTTCCCGGTGGTAAATCTAGAACAAGATAATCTAAGGCACCCCAGTCAACGTCACTACAGAATTGGTTTACAATTTTGTGGATCATGGGTCCGCGCCAAATAAGAGCCGAATCTTCATCTACTAAAAAACCTGAGCTCATAATTTTGATGCCATGGCTTTCAAGTGGAACTATTTTTTGATCCTCTGTGAGTGTGGGTTTGTCTTGAGTGCCCATCATTGTAGGTATGCTTGGACCGTAGATATCAGCATCTAATAGGCCAACTTTACTACCACCCCTAGCTAGACAAATCGCAATATTGGTGGCTACTGTAGATTTTCCTACACCACCCTTGCCGCTAAGGACTAATATGATGTTTTTGACTTCAGATAAGTTACTTCCACCTTTAGTATTATTTGCCAAAACCTTTGCAGTAAGTATGACTTCAAATTCCAGACCTTCAATAGAGCTCAGTGCTCGTCTACAGTCGTCTTCAATCTTCTGTTTCATTGGACATGCTGGGGTGGTTAGTTCGACTATCACTCTCACGGGAGTCGATTCTAAATCTATTTCTTTGATCATGCCAAGGGTAACTAAGTCACTTCCTAGGTCCGGATCTGGAACTTTTGATAGAGCTGATAATATCATATCTCTCATTAGGCATACTCCTGTCGTAAATAGTCGACGATATCAGAAGATTCTAATAAAGGTTCACCATTTATAACAAGACATGGTACTTGCGTTTTACCAGTCAATTCGATGAGTTCCTGCCTAGCTCCAGAGTCTGTACGTGTGTTTTTAGTGGGAATATCTACATCCAAGTTATCTAATTCTCTTAAAACTAATTGGCAGAACGGACATTCGGGAAATTGGTAAAGTATATATGTTTTACTCATCGTTTCTCCTAAGACAAAACAGTATTACAAGCTTCAATTATTTTTTTAGTGCTGGTACTTAAGTTGTGGGGAAGCTTTGCTCCAGAAGCTTTTGCATGACCTCCACCTCCGAACTGGCCTGCGATTTCGTTGACGTCAACAGAATTTACGGCGCGAAAAGAGACCTTAGTTAAATTATCGCTAACTTCTCGTAAAAAAACGGCAACTTCCACGTCAGATATTTCAGTTAACCGATTAACTAAATTCTCAGTATCGTCACAGTTGGTTTGCTCCATCATTGATTTAGTACAATGCATCCATGCCAATGGGCCTTCTTTTTTCATAGTATTCAAAACAAGGGCTTCCAATTGCAATCTACCATATGATTTCTCCTCGAATAATATTCGAACAATTTGTTCATGGGCAGCTCCTTGTGCCAATAACTTACTGGCAGCGGTGAAGGTTTCCGGTCGAGTATTGCTAAATCTGAAACGACCAGTATCGGTGAGTATTCCCGTGTAGCAAGCCGTTGCCATATCTGGTGTCCAAGTTACATTCAAGCCTTCTAATAAGTAGAAAACCATTTCGCAGCTTGCAGAAGCTTTCTCATCCATCAATACAAGGTCTCCGAAGTTTTCATTACTAGTATGGTGGTCGAGATTTACGACATATGGATTTAACGACTCTATTGACTCTTCGTCGAAACCTAGTCTCGGGATGTTTGGTGCGTCCACTGTCATTAGGACGGTATTTTTATCCTTGGGTAAATTGTGTGGGATACCTACAGTGATGTGTTCAGCTCCGGGCAAGAAAAGATAGCGCTTCCCTACATCTCCGCTAAGAACCATTCGAACATCTTTACCGAGGTTTTTCAGCGCATGATACATGCCCAAAATGCCTCCAATTCCATCTCCATCAGGATCTATGTGAGATGTTAATAAAAATGTGTCTTTTTCACTTAAAATTTTTCCAAATTTTTGAATACACGCATTCTTCATTGTTGCCTTTCACTATAATTAGTAACGTTGAGTCTGCAGTTTAGCAAATGTAGAGACTATAATAGAACGTCGTTGGGGTCATTCCCTATAAATTGCGAAGAGAGGAATATGCTAACTTTTTCTTTCATTTTAGCGATTGCAGGGTCATTGAAACAATCAATCCATCCATCCTCGGTTAATTGATCAGCTCCTATCATTAATGCTGAAATATCTAACTTGTAATATTTGCCCAAACTGAAAAGTGCAGCAAGTTCCATTTCGACAGTCAAACAGACCTTCTTCTGCCAATACAAAAATTTATCTAAAGTTTCACGGTAAGGTGCGTCAGTAGTCCAAGATAGGCCTTGGATGAACTTCATGCCATTGGCAGTAAGCTGTCGGTTAATTTCATTTGAATACTTAAAGCTGGCATGTGCAAATATTGATCTTTCTAAATAGTGGAGACTTGTACCTTCGTCTCTGATCGCTTGGTCGATCAAATAAAGTGTGCCGGCTGGATGATCTTTTTGTAGTCTTCCGCCCATTCCCAATATTAGAAACTTTTTTATACCGATTGACCGTAACTCCTCGAGCCTACAAGCGGCAGCGGGTGCTCCCCACGAAGTTAACGCGATAAAAATATATCCAACTTGGCTGTGTTTCAGAAAAGTTAGCCCAATCTTGTTGAATTTTTTGATTACTTCAAAATTATTTTTAGTTAAGACATTAATGGTGGTTTGCATCCATTTACGGTCAAAAAAAATTAGACAGGGAGATGTAGGTTCAAAATCTAAGTCGCGAGCATCAGGACAGATTGAATAAAGTCTTTGTTCCGGTCTAGTAAGTGACGGCTGATCTAGTCTGCCTATTGCTTGCGGAATATCAATATAAGCGTTTGGATCGTCCATTGATGATGTCCTCCACGTCAAGAATTATACTTTAGTTTTCGATATCTGACGAGTTACCAGAAAGGAACATTATAGCTAATAAAAATATTAGAATGATTCTAAAAATATGTATAAGTAACATATTAGGTCTTAAAATAGTTCAAATTATGAATAATATTTCCGATTTAGGGGTTGATAAGTCGAATATTTAAGTTTAGAATCAATCTAATAGTTAAAAAAAGAACCAAAATGGACAGGAGAGTGCCCGTGAACCAGAAAAGTAAAGTGTTATTAGTAGAGGAAGATAATTCACTCCGTTCTTCTCTAGGGATGTTTCTGGAGAAAAATGATTGTGATGTTGCTGAGTGCAAAACTGCTGAGGAAGCTTTGTCGTATTTGGATAAGGGCATTTATGACATGGTCGTTAGTGAGTACCGGCTTCATGGCAAGGATGGTTTGTGGCTACTGAATAGGATTCGGAAAGAATTTCCGGAAACCAGAGTCGTTCTGATGTCAGCGTATGCAGACGTGACCGTTGCTGTTCAAGCTTTGAAAGATGGGGCAAATGATTTCATTAACAAACCTTTCACACCTCCAACGTTCATCGCTAGATGTAACGAGGCCCTAAGTAGTGTCCCGGGAAGGGTTCCAAAGATGCAGCAAGCAGCCGGCAAGGCCCATGATTTTAATGACTTTGTAGGGCGCTCTTACACCGTGAAGCGAGCCAAAGATTTAATACGTATGTCGGTCGGCCTCCCCAAATCACTATTGTTGACGGGTGATACAGGAACGGGCAAAGAGTCCGTAGCGCGTGAGATACACAGACAAGCCTGTGGAGATTCGGCCCCATTCGTTAGAGTGAGCTGCGAAGCAAGTGAAGAAGCCGAATTGGAACAGGATTTATTTGCATCAGACGGAGGACTTTTACTAGCTGCCGAGGGCGGGACGATTTTTTTGGATGAAGTCGGTAGCTTATCTTTACGTCTCCAGTCTAAATTATTAAACATTCTAGAAACGGATAAATTTAGAATTCGAGGGTCTCTGGATGAGCGAGACCTAAATTTACGTTTTCTCTGTAGCTCACGAAAAGATCTCGAAGAGCTAGTCGATGAGGGAGAATTCAAACCTGAATTATACCATCGTATCAACATGGTTCATCTGAAACTCGAGCCATTGAGGGAAAGAGTCGATGACATACCAGTATTGATGGGGTATTTTTTAAGAGGTTTCAATCTCCAAAATGGAAAAGAGATTAAGGGATTTACGAGGTCTGCTTATGAATTTCTTAACAATTATGATTGGCCTGGAAACGTGAGAGAATTAAAAAATGTTATTGAAAGATGTGTTCTTTATTGCAACGATGAGTACATTCAAGAGCAGAATGTGCCAGACTCTGTTAGGAATCCCAAGAGGAGTGATCACGGTCAAATAGGTTTTCAGGGCGTGATGACTCTTCGAGAGATGGAGAGAATGAAGATACTGGAGACATTGCAAGCCTTTGGCGGCAACCGAGCAACTACTGCCAAAGCTCTTGGTATCGGGCGCAATACTTTGTGGCGAAAGTTAAAAGAATATGAAATCGAAGAATGATGATGATCAGGTAGGTTCTTACAGATGTGAATCTACAATGATTGGGTGTTTAGCAAACAACTTGCGGAATCCAATCACAACCATACAAACTTGTATGGAGCTTTTGAAAAAAGAGCCGGGTGATACCTATAGCGAAAAAGATCGTAACGTACTAAATATGGCTATTTTGGAAACTGAGCGACTCTCTGAACTAATTCAGGAGTTGCTTTTTTGTTCGAGGGAATGTGGAATTGCGCCCACTGAATTTGATTTAGGTCGTGTGGTAGAAGCTGCTCTGCACAAGATGGCCTTCGTAAGCCCACTAAAATTGGAAGTTAAGTACAGTGGACTGCCAAACCTAATAGTCAGCGGACATATATTGCAGATCGAGCGTGCTCTAATCAATATACTGACAAACGCGGGCGAGGCCACTCGTGAGTCTGGCGACGTTCGTGTTACCGTGAACTCTGGTGATCGAGACGGCTTTCACCGAGTGGTTGTCAAGGACAATGGGGTTGGAGTACCAGAGTACCTCAAAGAGAAATTATTTGAATCTTTTGCTAGCGCTAAAATAGATCATCTTGGTACTGGCTTAACAGTGGCTTATCAAATTATCAAATCTCACGGCGGAGAGCTGCACTTTAATCCCAGAGTGAGAAAGGGTGCAGAATTCTTTATAGATTTGCCAGCCGTAGGAATAATTGAGAATTTACCCATGGACAGTATAGCTGCTGTAAGCGAAGCAACGCCTATTCAAAGTCCTTGAACATCATACTTGCTTGAATCCCTTTGTTCCCTTGATACTTGGTTTTGTATTCGATTGAGGTATCGCCTTTTACGGAATGATAAAAGATTTGGCATATCTCTACGAATGGATAAATCTTTAGTGGGTGGGTAACTAAAATCTCCAATGTCCAATAACCGTTAAACCCTACGTCTCCAAAACCGGCACTTACATGAACAAACATTCCTAAGCGTCCAACAGAAGAGCGTCCCTCAAGCATAGGGACGAAGCCGTGAGTGATAGTTTTTTCATGTGTTCGTCCGAGGTATAGCGTTCCGGGTTCGAGTACAAGGCCAGTTTCTGGAATTTCTAGCTTACTAACAGGGTTTGGCTTTTTCATATCCAAAGGAAATTGATTATAAATTAGTAATTCGTTGTGAAGTTTGAGATTGTAGGAATTTGGATTGAGCTGATCTTCGTTATATGGTTCAAGAAAAATGTTTTTACCAAGTTCTGCTTGAATTTCATCACCGCTCAGGATCATTTTACCTCCCCAGTAAATCAGAATGTTAGTATATATTTATGTCAGGAAAAAGTCATGGTTCAAGACCCAAAGTTTATAAAGCAGTTTATTGAGGAATTGCCGGCTGATGATCGTGAAGATTTGAAAAGAATTTTTGCATTGATAGAGTCTTATGCGGAGCCTCTAACTATCGATGATGTTCGCGAAGTTGCTAGGATAACCTCGCACTCTCCTATTCGAGCTTATCAGCTGTATGAGGAGTATTCGAGAGAGCAACAACTGGTCGGTCAATTGTTAGTTTGTAATAATCTGACTTGTCTTGGAAAAGGAGCGGGTTTAGTTATTCAAGAACTTGAGCAAAAATCTGAATATTTATCTACATTAGGTGTGAATTTGGAATATGTGAAATGTTTAGGTGGGTGTAGTGTGGGTCCGTGTATTTTTTATGACGGTAAGATGTATAGCAATATAGATTCAGAACGACTAAACGAATTTCTAGACAACTTAGGTTGATAAGGCCTAATTCAATTGATTTTTAAAGATATTGTATGATGCCTATCACATAGGTATCTGTTCGCTCAGGGACTGATAATTCTCTCTTGACAGGGTGCTTTCGTATCTCTATAGTTGGCTCCTGTTAGGTGTGGTAATTGCCACTTGAGACTTCAGGCTATGTCCGTTATGCGTTTTACTATTTCTTTTATCATTTTGTTGGCTTTCTGGATTTTGCTATCTGGGAATTTTGATGCATTTCACCTCACGTTGGGCGTAATAAGTACGCTAGTGGTCACCTTTTGGACAGGTGACATGCTTATCGTGGATTCGAAGCTTCCTATAGGTGCTCGTGTTGCTTTATTGTGGAGATTTGCGCTTTACACGGTGTGGCTCTTGTGGCAGATAGTTGTTGCAAATTTTCATGTGGTTTACGTAGCTTTGCATCCAAAGATGGAAGATATTCTCGAGCCGCAAATGATAGAATTCAAGACGGAATTGAAGACTGACTTAGCTAAATTCGTGTTGGCGAATTCGATCACATTAACGCCAGGTACAGTCACGGTTCGTATAGAAAATGGCATCTTTTTGATACATGCACTTACAAATCACACTGCTGCGGGGGTCCCAGGGGACATGGAAAAGCGAATTCAGCAAATTTTTGAGAGGAATCATAATGAATAATTTTTTTCTAGGTAGCGGCCTAGCACTGATATTCATGATGCTACTAGTTTTAATAAGAATGTTGAAGGGGCCTACCGTCATAGATCGGCTAGTTGCTGTGAACGTTATCGGTACTAAGGCAGCAGTTTTGCTTGTGATTATGGGCATTGTTTTCCAGCGTGTTGAAATGTTCGTTGATATAGCCCTTGGATATGGGTTACTAAACTTCATAACTTCAATCGCTGCGGCAAAATATTACCACCATCATGGTTCTCATCATCCCGAAATACAGTGGGAGGGTGAGTCCCGTCACTTAGATAGGGGTGAAAATGCTTGAGTCTCTAGTGTCGATACTTATTGTGATATGTATGTTAATGGGATTATTTTTCTTTTTGGGTGCGAGTGTAGGAATCTTAAGATTTCCAGGGTTTTATACTCGTATGCACGCCGCCGGTAAAGCGGATACATTGTCTTCTATTTTAATTCTGCTTGGTTGCGCTATCTACGTACTCTCATTAAATGGCATAGGTTTTTTATCGATTTTGTTGGCTTTAAAAATCATATTAGTAGCTGCTTTCATCTTCGTAGGTAGCCCTACAGCAACCCACGCTATGATGGATGCTGGATTTGAAACTGAGGTAAGTCGATGGCGTAAGGAGGGCGATAAATGATTTGGCCTTATGATTTTGGTTTACTTCTCCTCGTTGTAATTACTGCGATTCTTGCCTTGAATTTGCGTGATTTGATGGGGGCTTCAATTGTTTTTGGTACTTATAGTTTTTTAATGTGTCTTTTGTGGACAGCAATGGCGGCAGTGGATGTAGCTTTTACGGAGGCGGCAGTTGGTGCTGGCGTAAGTACGGTATTTTTCATAGCAACTGCATACAATATTAAAAAAGAGGCAAAAGATTGAAAGTTTTATCATTAATTATAGCTCTAGTAATGGGCGCCTTGCTGACGGTAATTCTGGACGACTTACCGGCTTGGGGGGATGCACAGTCGCCTGCTAATGCTCATGTTTCTGCTTATTATCTGGAGAACGCTTATAAGCAGACTCATGTGCCTAACGTTGTCACAGCAGTTCTAGCAGATTATCGGGGATTTGATACTATGTTTGAAACAGGTGTCGTCTTCGTAGCGGTAATAGGAATTATGGCTATTCTTCGCAGAGAAGGCGTGCCAAAGGGGGCCAAATCTCGAAAAAGGCCTCCTCATCAACCACCAGATCCTGCAATTACTGGGGTAGCTACTCGATTTATAGTTCCGTTTATGCAGATATTTGGTTTGTATGTTATCGCTCATGGTCATTATAGTCCGGGTGGTGGCTTTCAAGGTGGCGTAATTTTGGGGGCAAGTGTAATTCTAATGGCTATGACAGGAGAATTAAAATCTGCATTGAATCGTATGTCAGAGGATTGGTTCATAATAATGGTAGGGCTGGGTTTTCTTATTTTTGCGGGAGTTGGTCTGGCTTGTATGTTTTATGGTGGAAACTTTCTAGATTACAGTGCGCTTGCGCCATTGTTTAGTGGTACACCCCAAGAAGCGGCTATTACTGCAAGGTATCATGCCATGCTATGGGTTGAGATAGGGGTTGGTTTCACAGTTATGAGTTCGATGTTTGCGATATACACCTACCTAGCATCAGATGGATGGATGGACCGTGGTTTGTAGAGGTTTGTATGGAATGGTTGCAGATAAACTATAATTATTTATTGGTCATCGTGTTGCTTATGATTGGATTGTGGGCAATGATCGGGAAGAATAATCTGGTCAAAAAATGCATAGGAATGTGCATTTTTCAAAATGCTATTATTATGTTTTTCATATCTATGGGCGTTAAGGCTGGTTCAACAATCCCCATATTAAACTATACAAAAATTGATGGTGTTAAAACATACCTGACAGAGGCGTCAATGTATGCTAATCCATTAACTCAGATACTTATGCTTACTGCTATTGTGGTGGGTGTTGCTACTCTTGGTATGGCATTAACCTTGGTTCAAAAAATATACAGTGAATACGGAACGTGTGAAGAAGACGAAATCCTTGAAAAGCTTAATTAAGCGGATTTCATAAATGCAATAGAGATGATTTAGCTATGGAACAACAATATCCGGTATTAATAGTAATTATTCCAATGTTTACCGCAATGGTTTTGACTCTAGCGGGTTGGTTCAAGCCAGCAGTATGTCAACCTCTTGCGGTAGTGGGTTTACTAGGTAGTTTTTTAAGTGCTGTTGCCACTCTTTTACAGATTGGTGCAGGTGAAGTAATTAGTTACCGATTGGGTGGCTGGGAGCCGCCGTTCGGGATTGAATATCGAGTGGATAGCTTGAATGCGCTGGTTCTCGTTATGGTTTCGTTGGTGGCATTGCTTGTTGCGATTTTCGCTAGAAAGCCGGTTGAAAAGGAATTAGGTAATAAGATATCTAATTTCTATACACTGTTTGTGTTATTAGTCACTGGATTGTTAGGAATGACTATAACCGGCGATGCTTTTAATCTGTACGTTCTTCTTGAGATAGCAGCTTTAACTAGTTATGCATTACTGGCCATGGGGCGCGGTCGCGCTTACATGGCTACTTTCAATTATGTAATATTAGGTACGATAGGTGCTTGTTTTTACCTCCTTGGAGTAGGGTTGCTGTTGATTAAGACAGGCTCCTTGAATATGGCTGATATAGGAACTATTCTTCCTAAGTTGGTGGGCTCTGAAACTGTGCTAGTTGCTTTTGGTTTTCTCATGGTAGGTGTTTGGATAAAAATGGCTTTATTTCCATTCCATGGTTGGTTGCCTAATGCTTATACCTACGCACCAACAGCTACAAGCTGTTTGGTGGCGCCTTTGATGACTAAAGTTTCTGTCTACATTATGCTTAGAATTATGTTTACTGTTTACTCAGCAGACTGGATATTTAACGTAATCCAATGGAAGCCTGTTGTTATGGTTTTGGCAGTAGTTGCAATTTTAATGGGCTCATTTTTCGCATTAGCTCAACGAGATATTAAGCGTATGCTTACATATTTAATAGTTGCGGAAATAGGGTATATGGTTGGAGGTGCTTGGACTGGTACCGCGGCTGGATTGACAGGAACGATATATCACATTATGGCGGATGGTTTGATGACAGTCTGCTTATTTATGGTAATAGGGTCAGTGGTCTATCGCAAGGGTAAGGCTCATTTTGAAAGTTTCAAGGATGCATTCCAGTCGATGCCATGGACAATGGGTGCTTTAATTATTGGGGGGCTGAGTATGATCGGAGTGCCTCCAACTTGTGGATTTTTTAGTAAATGGTATCTGATTAGTGGGGCGTATCAATCCTCTGATTACGCTTTTATAGTTGCTCTGTTGATAAGTAGTTTGGTGAACGCAATATTGTTCATAAGAATAGTGGAAACCGCTTTTTTCTCGGCTACGCCCTCAGAAATACCTGATCCCCATGCCCATCATGAGGTTGATTATGCGGATAGTCCAGTGTCTATGCTTATTCCAATGTGGGTAAGTGCCTTAGCATTGATAGCAATGGGTCTCTACACTGGAGAAATTGTTACTCGCTGGATACTGCCCATTCTTCCTGGAGGATTGATATGAGCCAATCCATAGTATCATTTACACCTTTAGCTATAGTGCTAACATCAGCATTAGCGGTTATTCCGATTTCACTCAGTGGGCGAAATCCTAACCTTAGAGAACTTTGGACCTTTTTGGCAGGCTTTTTGAAGTTGATGCTACTTTTCTCTTTACTCGAGCCTGTAACAAAAGGTATTGCCGTACAATTTGAACTGTGGAAGGTGTTGCCGGGTGTTTCCTTGCATTTTAGCGTAGATGCCTTTGGATTACTTTTCGCATTTGTTGCTTGTAGTCTCTGGATTCCAACATCACTTTACGTGATAGGTTATATGCGGGGACTTAAGGAACATGCACAAACACGATTTTTCGCGTGTTTTGCATTGGCTTTGTCTGCTACGGCTGGTGTCGCTTTTGCGGGCAATCTTTTAACATTGTATGTGTTTTATGAGATTCTTTCATTATCCACATTTCCTCTGGTAGCTCATCATCAGGATGGAGAGGCTCGGACGGGTGGTCGTAAATATTTAACTTATTTGTTGGCTACCTCGATTGGGCTGGTTCTTCCTGCCATGATAATAACGTATCAAATGACGGGAACTTTAGAATTCTCAAGTATGGGGATCTACGGTGATACTGTTAAACCTGGGACATTGCTGGTTTTACTTTTACTCTTTCTCTATGGTTTTGCTAAGTCAGGACTGATGCCATTACATTCGTGGCTACCTGGAGCTATGGTAGCCCCAACGCCAGTTAGCGCATTATTGCATGCTGTAGCCGTTGTAAAAGTCGGGGTATTCTGTAATTTAAGAGTTATTACTGGAATTTTCGGTATAGAAATTCTTAGTAAGACTTATCTAGATACTGTAATTTGTGTAATCGCTGGTGTCACGGTAATAGTTTCATCTCTCATAGCATTGTCGCAGGATAATTTGAAGCGACGTCTTGCTTTTTCGACAGTAGGACAATTGTCATACATTATACTAGGTGCTGGACTAGCTCAGAGTTATGCAGTGAAGGGTGCGATGTTACACATAAGTATGCATGCCTTCGGGAAAATAACTTTGTTCATGTGTGCAGGCGCAATTTTTGTCGCTTCTGGTAAAAAATACATATCACAGATGGTTGGATTAGGTCATAAGATGCCCTTTACTTTTGGCGCCTTTCTTATAGGATCGCTAAGTGTAATTGGATTGCCTCCAGCAGGAGGTTTTATAAGTAAATGGTTGCTACTCAAAGGAACAATTGCAGCAGAACATTGGCCAATGATGGTTGTTTTGTTAGGTAGTTCACTTTTAAACGCAGCGTATTTCTTTCCAATAGTCTATCAGGCATTCTTTGGTAAAGGTATCTTGCCGGAAAACGAAAATGTTAAGGAGGCGCCGCTTGCATGTACGCTACCTTTGTGTCTAACAGCGGTCATATCAATCGTTCTATTTGTGTATCCTGAACCATTCTTAACTCTGGCAACATTGGCAGTAGGAGAGTAGTATGCAGCAGTCAGAAAATCCAGAAGATTTGCAAGAGCTTAAACATGAAGCTTGGCCAGGGTACCAGCAAAAATTTAACGTAATGTTTGCTCTAGGAATGCTTTATTTAGGGTATATTTTTTCCACTTGGAAGGGGCACTGACATGAGTAAAAAGCATATATGGGATGATGAAAATCGGGTAAAGAAGTTTTTAAAGACATTCTACATTTCCTGTATTGCCCTATTCCTCGTTGATTTTTTTATACCTCGATACACGCACATCGAAGTAGAAAACTGGCCAGGTTTTTATGCGGTTTATGGTTTTATTGCCTGCGTACTACTTGTTTTTATAGCCAAACATATACTTAGACCTCTGGTTATGAAAGAGGAAGATTATTATGACCATTAGCGCCCTCCCGCCATCTATATTTCTTATCATCGGTGCCTTTCTGGTTCCTTTCTTAAAAGGTAATCTTAAGAAGTTATTCGTTTTAGCTTTGCCATTAGTAACTTTAGTCTCATTTTTGAATATGGAAACTGGAACCTACTGGCAGGTTCAATTTCTCGATATGACATTGGTTTTAGGTAGGGTCGATAAACTAAGTTTCGTTTTTGGTTTGATCTTTATAATTATCACCTTTGTCGGTGTGCTATACATCATGCACCAAAACGATGATCTTGAATTCGTGGCAGGGCTATTTTATGCGGGTTCAGCCGTGGGTGCGGTATTAGCTGGTGATTTATTTTCTTTCCTTGTTTTTTGGGAAATGCTTACGCTAGGCTCTATGTTTTTAATTATGGCGCGTCGTACCGACGAATCGCGAAAAGCTGCTTTTCGATATGTTCTCATGCATGTTTTTGGAGGCTTATTATTAATTAGCGGTATTATTCTTCACGTTCATGAAACTGGATCGCTAGAGTTCACTAAAATTAATCTATCGTCTTTGAGTAGTTACCTGATATTTTTTGGAATAGGGGTGAATTGTGCATGGCCATTGCTTCATACCTGGTTAGTTGACGCTTATCCATCTGCAAGCGTAGGCGGTGTGGTATTTTTAAGTTCCTTTACCACCAAAACAGCAGTGTATGCGCTTGCGAGAGCTTTTCCGGGGGAGCCCTTGCTAATTTGGATTGGTGTTGCTATGGCAGCATTCCCGATTTTTTATGCGGTAATTGAAAATAATTTGCGAAAGGTATTAGCCTACAGCTTGCTGAATCAATTAGGGTTTATGGTAACGGGGATCGGTATAGGTACTCAGCTTGCCCTAAATGGAGCAGTGACGCATGCTTTCTGTCACATTTTGTATAAGGGGCTTCTGTGGATGTCCATGGGAGCGGTTTTATATCGGACAGGTAGAACAAAATGTACAGAATTGGGTGGGCTATACAAATCAATGCCTTGGACTTGCCTATTTTGTATAATAGGTGCAGCTTCCATTTCTGCGTTTCCCCTCACGAATGGTTTTGTAAGTAAATCAATAATCATGTCGGCGTCTCTTGAAGAGCATTTCTATTTAGTTTGGTTCGTATTACTTTTTGCTGCTGCTGGTGTATTCCATCATGCCGGCATTAAAATCCCATTTTTTGCTTTCTTTTCTCACGATAGAGGATTGCGTACAAAGGAAGCTCCTAAAAATATGTTGTTCGCGATGGGTATTGCAGCCTTTTTATGTATTTTCTTAGGCTGCTTCCCACAGCCACTTTATGACCTTCTTCCATTTGACAACACCCTGCCAAGCAAAGGGGTTCCATATACACCATATGACTACAGTCACGTAGTTTCACAAACACAATTATTATTCTTTTCAGCTCTAGCTTTCTGCATGCTTATGCTGTCTGGACTATACCCAGCAGAAATTAGATCTGTGAATATTGATTTTGACTGGGTATACAGGAAGAGTTTTGGCTTTTTCTATTGTGTCATGGATAAAGCTTTAAACAGTCTGAACTCAGTTTGTGATGCAACTTTGGCTAAAGGAGTTCCATCAAATCTTGCGAAGGCATTTCGCAACTTTCCGGGGCTACTATCGGCTAATTTGCTGGCTCTTGTTTGGGCAAGTTTCGGACTAAGCTCAAAAGAGATCAAGACGCGAAAAGAGGATGTAATGGCACGAATAGAGAATGGCTCTGCTAGTATCGGATTTTCGGCTATTGCTGCGATGGTTGCATTGAGTTTTTTGATTCGTTGGTAATCTTTATCAATAATTCAAAAATTTTACAAAGCTTGAACTGACGTTCGCTGTATTTTTGTCTTCAATGTATTTATTTATCTGTGATGAGCTCAACTTTTGAAGGATTTTTAATTAGTGAAATCCTCTATGAGAATCACGGCTGGTAAGGCTTATTCGATCTAACAACTAAATTACTTATTTTGAAGTATATTTTTTTGTATGTTCAGCTTTATTTTTTAGGTTTACTACTAAATCTTTTAATAATATAATCGCCGAAAGTTCAATTGGCCTAGAACGAGCTCCTTGCTGGAGCAGATTTATATATTTGTGAAGGGATTAAAGCATGGATAAAGATATGCTAGATTACAACATCAAAGTCCGCCTTCCTATCATTGTGTTAGTCGCGCTTGTCACTTATTTTGCGACTTTCTTCTATTCTTTCGATGAGCGGAACTTGATAGGTTATGCACCCGAACAGCCCATAAATTTTTCGCATAAACTGCATTCGGGGGAAATGGGACTGGATTGTCGTTACTGCCACTCGGGAGTGGAAAAGTCGAGACACTCGAACATTCCGTCGGTAGATACTTGTATGAATTGCCATAGTGTAGTGAAGACAGACAGTCCAGAGATTAAAAAGCTGACGGATTATTACAAAAATGACAAGCCGCTAGAGTGGGCGAGAATTCACCGACAACCAGATCATGTTTATTTTAATCATTCTGTTCATATAAACAAAGGTGTCGATTGCTCTAGTTGTCATGGGAATGTAAATGAAATGGATGTAGTTCACAAAAACAAAAAACTCACCATGGGACATTGTTTAGATTGTCATAGAGAATCCCATACTGAAGTGACTGATACGGGAGTAATTCGCAAGCATCAGGGTCCGCAGCACTGTACAGCATGCCACCGATGAGGGGAGAGAGCATGAAGAATGAAAAAGTGATTAAATCAAATTCTACAAATTTTAAGCGACGAAGTTTTTACGGAGTGATAGCCGGTGCCTTGACAGCAGTGTTGTCGGGATTCAATTTGAGATCGGCAGTCCCTAGCAAGAACCAAGAACCCGAGATTCAAGTAAGTTTGCATCCTCAGGCTGTTCGCAGAGAGAAGAGAGGATAAAATGGCTAAAGAACCTAACTATTGGAGAAGTTTTGAAGAGCTTCATCGTCAAAGTTCCGGTAAAGTCAATGAAAGTAGTTCTCGAGAATTCGTAGAGGGTACTTTTGATGAATTAGACCTCGAAAAAATGACGGCGGTGGATCGGAGAAAATTTTTGGGTCTGATGGGTGCTTCCGCTGCATTTGCTGGAGTGGGTTGTAGTGACTATCGTGACCAAGGTGTTGTAATACCGTACAACAAAAAACCAGAGGAAATAGTAATAGGAAGGCCAAATTACTATGCTACCACGACAGATGAAAGCTGCGGATCGACACCTGTTTTGGTGAAAACCCGTGAAGGCAGGCCTGTCAAGATCGATGGTAATCCCGAACATCCAGTAACTCAAGGAAAGGTCGGAGCAGATGCTCAAGCTAGTGTATTAGGTTTATATGATCCTGATCGCTTACGAGGACCGATATCTAGAAAGGATGACGGATCCGTAGAGAATGTTTCATGGACAGCTGTGGATAAACGATTATCTGCCGTGGCAAATGCGGCTGTGAAACGTGGCAAAAAGATTGTATTGGTGGTTCCGCCAATCACTTCCCCAACCGGACAGGAGATTCTCGCTAAATTCAAAAATAAATTTCCAGGATCTTCGGTGGTAAAATATGATCCATTGCATTCGCCCGCTGCATACAAGGCATGGTCTCAATCATATCGTGGTAAAGGCCGGCCTGTTATTAATTTAGAAGCTGCCGATATAATCGTAGACATAGATTCAGATTTCTTGGGTAAGGGCCGAAATAAGCTTGAGTTTGCTAGACAAATGGCCAATCGCAGGGATTCTTTTAATGTTTCAAATTTCAATAGACTGTATTCTATTGAATCAGGTCTCAGTTTAACAGGGCTAACTGCAGATCATCGATTACGATTGAGACCTGATGCCACCCTTGGTTTAGTTCTTGCTCTAGCTAACGAGCTGGTAGTTAAAAGAGGAGTTGGATCTTTCGCGAGAGATGAGGCCATCAAACAATCTCTGAAAAATCATGATCTTAAAGTTTTTGCATCTCAATATTCTCTAGATTTAGGTGTGCTTAATGCGATGGTTTCTGACTTAGAAAATAATAGAGGTAAATCAGTTCTATTTGCAGGCGAGCACCATAGCCAAGAACTTCATGTGGCTGTTAACTTTATTAACGAAGTTATAGCTTCTAGAAATTTGTGGTCTAAAAGCTACAGCTTGGGCGATGATAATTTAGCCGATTCGGATGAGATTGTTAAGCTTGTTGGCTCAATGAAGTCTGGTGAAGTCGATCTCATTGTTCATGTTGATACAAATCCAATATTCCACTTACCCACAGATTATGATTATGCTTCAGCATTAAAGAAAGTCCCTACGAAGATAGCATTGACGATGGTGGAAAGTGAAACGTCTAAAGTTTCCGATCTGGTGCTCCCAATACATCATTACTTGGAGTCATGGGGCGACTCTCACAGCAGGGTTGGTATATACAATCTAAGACAGCCAGTCATCCGACCCCTCTATGGTAGCAGGGAGCAAGAAGAGGGGACTCGTCAATGGGAACATATTTTCTTGACTTGGACAGATGGTAAGTACGAAGACGACGCTTATTTGACGTTTCTGAAGGCTCATTGGAAAAAGTATATATTTCCTCAAATCAACAGCTCACAGCAGTTTTCAATGTTTTGGAACTCATCGTTGCATGACGGTATGGTTCAGATTCAGGTGAGAAGACCTAATTGGCAGTTTAACCCATTAGCTTTTGTGGGCGTGGCGGCGAAGAAGTTTGTGGCGCCTGAAGAGAATAGTTATGCGGTTCGATTGAGCCCCAGTTACCATTTAGCTGATGGTCGACATGCAAATAATGGTTGGCTGCAAGAAAATCCCCATCCCGTTTCAAAAGTTGTTTGGGATAATTACGCAGCTATCAGCAAAGCTACCGCGGCGAAACTTAAGGTAGAGGCTAATGATTACTTAAATATTGTTGTTGGTAATCGAAAAGTAAAACTTCCCGTATTTATTCAACCTGGAACAGCTGAAAACACAGTTACGGTTGAGCTAGGTTACGGCAGGAGTAGCGCAGGTACTGTAGGTACTGAAATTGGTCATAACGTTAATACTTTGTTAGGGTCCGACGAATTGGGACAGTTTGTATTTAGTAATGCCAGCGTTAGTAAGCACTTCGGAACTTATGAAGTGGTATCTACTCAAGCACATTGGGCATTTGAGGATGATGTTCCTGAATTGTTAAAAGAGATGACGACTGATGCGCATATAAGGCGTAAAGTGATCTTCGAAAAGGATATGGAAGACCACAAAAAGAACCCCAAATGGCTTACAAAGGAAATGAAGAAGAAGCGTAAGTATGTTAAGAGTATTTACGTTGAAGAGCATAAATATAAGGATGTCAAATGGGGTATGGCGATCGATCTCAATCAGTGCTCAGGGTGTATGGATTGTATCGTAGCTTGTAATGTGGAAAACAATATCCCAGTGGTAGGTAAAGAACAGGTAAAGAATAACCGTGAAATGCACTGGATGCGAATAGATAGGTACTATTCAGGTACAGCTGAAGAGCCTGTTGTTAGCGTACAACCTATGCTATGTCAACAGTGTGATAATGCTCCTTGTGAAAATGTATGTCCAGTCGCAGCGACAGTTCATACACCAGACGGATTAAATGGTATGGCTTACAATCGTTGCGTTGGTACTAGATACTGTGCAAACAATTGTCCCTATAAGGTTAGACGTTTTAATTTCCTTAACTATCGTAGACATTTTAGAGATAGTCATCAGGAAACCCCAGTAGCTTCTTTAGCGCATAATCCAGAGGTAACTGTTCGATCAAGAGGGGTCATGGAAAAGTGTACTTTTTGTGTACAGCGAATTATGGATGCTCGTTCTCAAGCAAAACTTGAAAAACGTGAGATTAAGGGATCAGATGTAACAGTTGCATGTCAGGATGGATGTCCGTCTAATGCTATAAAGTTCGGAGACTTAAACGATCCAAACAGTGAGGTTTCTCGCTACAGGGACCATGAACTGGAGTACAAGGTCATGGAAGAATTGAACGTAAAGCCAAACGTCACGTATATGGCAAAAATTCGTAACAAAAACGGGGAGGCAAGGTCGTGAGTTTAGATTTCAGTAGGCCTAGGCCACTTATTGAGGGTCCTCACACTCTCAAAGAAATAGATGATGTGATAGCAGCCCCTATGGAGCGCCCACATCATCGGGAATTTTTTATAGCATTAGCTATAAGTTTAACCGGGTTAGGTATCTTCGTAATCTCGGTAGCTAAACTAATGGCTGATGGAACTGGAGTATGGGGTAACAATAATCCAGTGAATTGGGGTTGGCCCATTGTAAATTTCGTATTCTGGGTAGGTATTGGACACGCGGGAACCTTAATCTCGGCAATACTATTTTTAATGAGACAGCCTTGGCGAAATGGTATTGCTAGATTCGCTGAAGCAATGACTATTTTTGCGGTGATAACAGCTTTATTATTTCCGCTTTTACATACTGGACGACCATGGTTGGCTCACTACCTCTTGCCCTATCCGAACGAACGAGCGTTGTGGGTGAATTTTAGATCTCCTCTTTTATGGGACGTTTTTGCAGTAAGTACTTACTTCACGGTATCACTAACTTTTTGGTATGTGGGTTTGATTCCTGACTTTGCTTCCATGAGAGATAGGACTACCACTAGATTAAAGAAATTTATCTATACACTTTTCAGTTTAGGCTGGAGGTTTTCTAATCGTCACTGGCAGCATTATGAGCGAGCTTACTTGATACTTGCGGGTCTATGTACACCATTAGTTTTATCCGTTCACTCCATAGTAAGTTTCGATTTTGCCGTCTCCATCATTCCAGGTTGGCATACGACTATCTTCCCACCATATTTTGTTGCTGGTGCAATCTTTTCTGGTTTTGCGATGGTTATTACCGTCCTGATTGTTGTTAGGGTAATCTATAAAATAGAGCATATTGTAACTATGTTGCACATGGAGCGTATGGCTAAAGTTTTAATGGCTACTGGTTTAATGGTGGGTTACGCATATGGTATGGAGTTTTTCATTGCTTGGTATTCCGGTGTAGAGGCTGAACAATACGTCTTTATAAACCGAGCATTTGGTCCATATGCTTGGGCGTATTGGACGATGATTATTTGTAACGTCATTATACCCCAGATTTTTTGGTCTAAGGCGGCCCGAAATTCAATTCCAATTCTATTCGTAGTATCAATCACAACTAATATAGGAATGTGGTTTGAGAGATTTGTTATCACCGTAACCTCTTTGCATAGAGATTACATTCCTGGTAGCTGGGCATATTTCACGCCTACTATTTGGGACGTTGGTTTGTATATAGGAAGTTTTGGATTCTTCTTCACAGGACTGATTCTCTTTACTAGATTTATGCCAGTCGTTTCTATGGCAGAGCTCAAGGCAGTTGCTGACGGAGCGCAGCCGTCTCACCATGGAGGTGATCATGAGTAAAAAAGTTGATTCCGTAGTTGCGTTATTTGATACTCCGGACCAAATCATACATGCGGCAGAAAAAACTGTGGAAGCAGGCTACAAAGAGTTTGATGTTCATACTCCTTACCCCGTTCATGGGATGGACCATGCTATGAGCTTACCAGGGACTAAACTTCCCTACGTGACGCTAATGTGTGGTTTATTTGGTTTTAGTTTCGCACTGTTTTTTCAATGGTATGTCTCAGGTGATCCTTTGAGTGGCTTTGGGGCGAAGCAATTATTTTTGCCATACTGGTTGGAGCGTTATCCCTTCGTGATTGGCGGGAAGCCTTTATTTTCGCTCCCAGCATTTGTTCCAGTAATGTTTGAGGTAACAGTGCTTCTTTCTGCACTCGGTACAGTGGCAGCAATGATTGCTGTTTTTTGTGGTTTACCGGCAAACGGTCATCCTCTGCATAATACCGATTATATGAAAGCAGTTAGTTGCAATCGATTCGGTTTGTGTATCGAAGCTAAAGACGCTAATTTTGATGAGGCAAAAGTTCGTGAATTTATGTTGGAGCAAGGTGGTCAATCGGTAGTCACCGTCTACGAACCATATCGGCGCCCACCTTCATTTTTTTCTTCTTTGATCTTTTTAGGGCTTCTAGTCGGAGTGGCTATAGGCGTTGGTACAAAAACGTATATTGTTTACAATAAAGTTCTCTATTCGTGGATGTTTTTATGGCTTGACTACACTGATAAAGTTAAGCCTCAGCAAAAAAGTGAATTTTTCGCAGATGGTAGAACTATGCAGCTTCCGGTTGATGGTACAGTTGCCAGAGGGTATATGCCTTACGAGTATAAAGGTAACCCTGAAGGAGCCGGACAATTCCTAGTTAACCCTGCCGATCAAACATCGGAAGTACTTGCGCATGGTAAGAAACTTTACAATATTTATTGTACTGCATGTCACGGAACTTATGGAGACGGAGACGGTAAAGTTGTGGTAAGGGAGGCCGGTAAGGGCCTCAAACCCCCGAGCTTGCATTCTTCAAAATTGAAAGAATGGTCAGATGGTCGAATTTACCATGTGATTAGCGAAGGTCAGAATGTTATGCCAGGATATGCTAAGCAGATTTTAGCTGATGAGCGTTGGGCAGTTGTTCATTATGTAAGAGCACTGCAAAGAGCTAAAGACGCGAAAGAGAGTGACTTACAATGAGTTTACAAACTGCATCAAAAGTATGGAAAGGAAGTACTACTTCCAACGCACTGGGGATGTTTGGTACTGGATTTCTTGTGCTTGGTATACTAGGGATGGCTGTCAGTTTCGCTACCGATGTAAAGCATTTCTGGCATGCGTATCTTGTAATGTTTATGTTCTTACTCAGCTTGGGTCTGGGGGCTTTGTTTTACCTGGCTCTTGAGTATTTAGTAGGGGCATATTGGAGTGTTCCAATTCGACGGGTAACAGAAGGTGTAGCAGGACTTCTAATACCAGTAGCATTTCTGTCAATTCCCATTTTCATGGGTGGTATGGACCATTTATATTCGCATTGGATACCGCATCATGCACATCATGCCGAAGGACATGCTCACCACGGTGAAGAGCATGATAAGCACAAGGCCAAAGTGGATAAATATCAGAAATCAGAGAGTAATACCTACTCTGATAAAGCAAAAGGTCACAAACATGAATCTAGCGATGCGTATGGAGGTCATCATGAGCCAGATCCTATTGTTGAAGGTAAGAGGCCTTTTCTCAGTAAGCCCTGGTTTTATGTTCTTAACATAGGCTGCTTTCTGATTTGGATTGCTTTTTTCTATTGGTTTAGAAATAATTCAAGGGAACAAGATAAAGATGGAAGTCAGAAATATACTCAACGCAATGTAATTATGTCTGCTCCATTCATGTTGGTTTTTGCTGCTACCTTAACTATAGCAGCCATTTATTACATGATGAGTTTAGAGCCTCATTGGTTTTCTACAATGTTTGGAATTTATTATTTTGCGGGGACCTTGGTCTCGGCGGCTTCGATTTTAACCATACTTGTCATAACTTTGCACCAGAACGGCTTTCTGCATACTCAGATGAAGAAGGATACATATTATTCTCTGGGTCTTATGATGTTTGCATTTAATGTCTTCTGGGCATATATATCGTTTAGTCAATTCATGCTAATCTGGTATGCAAATCTATATGAGGAAACGATGTGGTTTATCTATCGTTACGAAGGTGGCTGGGCAACTGTAAGTTGGTTTCTAATCCTCTTTCATTTTGTGATTCCATTTTTTGCATTGTTGTCCAGAGATCAAAAAACGAATCCAAGTAGGTTAATTTTTATGGCCTACTGGTTGTTAGCAGCGCATATACTAGATTTATATTGGATTATTGTCCCTACTTATGCTGAAACAAGTTTTCAATTATCTGATCTTGGGTTTTTGATTTTTGCAGCAGGTTTTGTGATGTTCTTTTTCAACAGTGGTGTGAAAGGGGCTAATCTTGTTCCGATTAAGGATCCTAAGCTCGAACACGGGCTAGAGTTTAAAATCCATTAAATAATTATTATTTTTACGTGAAGGGTCGTCTATTTTTGGCGGCCCTTTTTTATATTTTCTTAAAGCGATAAAGATTGAGGAATTTCGCGTTATTTTCCTGCGCTTGTTTGTAAAGTAAAATAAATTGAGGATGATTTCTAATCGGATCAAAAGCTTTCTCTAATTGTATCCTACTATAATTCCTATAGCCCTTTAGAGTAGCACGTCTGAGATTGTAAATAGAGGAATCCCAAGCTTGAAGTATCGCGTACATTTTAGCTAAATTAAATGATAAGTATTGATCAAATGCAGGATAAAGTTGTCTGGCTTTTATTAGAGTAATTTCAGCACTATTCCATTCCGAATTTGATATATAATTCCAAGCTAACAAGATTAGCAAATGGGGCTGTGATGGATGTAATTTAAGTCCTAATTGTAGCCAGTGAATAGATCTTGACGTTTTCCCCATACGAAATAAATGTTCAGCAAAGTGAAAGAAATATTGAGGATCTTCCTGTTGGTTAATCAATAGTGCTTTGAATAATAGCTTTTCAGCTACTGAGTTTTCATTTAATGCACTGTGAAGAAGACCTTTACTCAGAAAGAAAAAAGAATCTTTAGCGCCTTTATTTGATGCTAAGCGAAGATATCGATGTGACTGTTTCAATTGGCCGCTTTTGGCATATAGATAGCCAATGCGAGTTAATGTCTGTGTGTTGCTTGGACTTGTTTTGAGTGATTTCTTTAACCGAGATATCTCCAATACCGATTTTTTACCAATCCATGATGGTCGAAATTCTGGACTTTTAGTTTCCCACGCAAAATTGGAGCAGGTACTGAGATGTATAATAAACAAGCCGATAAGAAATTGCATTTCGTTTCTTATCGGCTTAATACTTAATTCATTTGCTGTTTTAAGACCTCAATAATAGGCATTGCAGAATGCACAATTTCAAAATCCTTTAACATATTTAGGCGAATCCATCTGTATGCTAGGTGCTGAGATAGTTTGAGTTTTTTAGAAATACATTCTACATAAAACGCAGTTAATTGGACTGTACCAAAGTCATAGTCATAGTTAGATGTGCCGAGTTTATCTCCAACTACCACATCAAGATTAAAACGTTTGGCAAGGTGGTCCTTTAGACCCTCTTCCAATGAAACACCTTCATGTACAGATCCACCTGGCAATTCCCATTGACTGGCTAGTTTACCTTTTTCATCTCTTCTGGCTATTATGAATCTTCCTTCGTCACGAATGACTGCTACTGCTACTCTAATTACTGGTTTTTCGCACATAATTATTGGATCTCCTTGTTGTTTTGGAATTGCAGATTTTACCCAGAAAAGAATTCAAATTCAACTCTTGACAATTTTACTAACTAGAGTAATCGTTATGTGTTTTTAATATTTGATGTGGTTTGATATGGATGTTCGTTTAGAAATAGTATGCCCCTGTGGCTCCGGAAAAAGTTTTAAGCATTGTTGTTTTGGTAATAAGGAGTTACCAGAAAGTGTTGAAAAATACCAAATCGTTAGTGAGGTTTTAGCGCAGACTGTAGAGTTAGGTTCCGGTTTGTTGGATGCACCTGATTTTCAGTACTTTTGCAACAACGGCGTTGATCAATTTCGTCTACTAATGGATTATAATCAGGATAAATTTGAAGATATGCTTAATTCAAATATTGGATGCCAGCTTGTTATGGAATGGTTACTATTTCTGGCGCCATTAGCCCGCACAATTGAAGAATTAAACGAAGATCAACAACTCAATGAAACTTCCTTCTTTTTAAGTTATTTGTCTGACTCTGAGGAAGATTTAGTTGATATTACGAGAATTGAAGTTTCAGACTCATACGAAAAGTCGCTTGATATTTCAGTATGCGACCTTGTTAAAGAGTTATTAAAAGGATTGTCGCGGAGTAGGTTAAGTGTATTTTATAAGGAAGATGACGTTATCAATGGTCTATGTTTGAAAGATGCCGTTACTGGAGAACGTCATTATCTTTATGATGAGCAACTATTTATTACGCTGTCGAAATCTGAGATTTTAGTTGGTAGAATTGTACATTCTTGCAACTTAAAGTCACTCTTATCAGTCTATGGATTACCGCCCGGAGATAAGCCGAGAGCCGAACTAATTAGTTCATGTGAAAAATGGCATAGTTTGATTGAATCAGATAAGGACTTCTCGGTCAGTGATATGCAAGTTAACTTGCTGAAAACACTTGCTGACTATCTGGTCTAGGTGTTTATAGTACTTCGAGGGAGGCTTGTAGGGCGCCAGAGTTCTTGATTTCCTGTAATATAGCTATCAAGGCAGGCGTATTAACTCCCATTAAATTTAGCGTGTTGACCAATTCACTTACTGTTCCGCCTTTATCGACTTCGACAAGCCTTTCGTCGGCTCCACTTTTATTCAGTTGATTTCCAACTTCAATGATCATGGTTCCGTGAGCAATTGCTACGGGTGAAATTTTTACATTGCCTCCCAATACAACTGTACCGGTACGCTCATTAATTACTACTTTAGCCTTTTGATCAACAATTACTTGTAGGCTATTAAGGCGAGAAATAAATTCCACAGGATTGTTTTGAAAAGAGAAGGGTATTTTAATTCTAATTTTAGCGGAGTTCTGGGCTATGGATGTCCCCAGGCCAAATGTCTGATTTATAGCCTCAGCGACTCTATTTGCAGTGGTAAAGTCAGGGTTATTAAGCGCTAAATAAATACTTTGGTTTTTAATAAAATCCATAGGAACTTCTGCTTCAACAGAAGCTCCGCCGGGAATTCTAGCTACAGTTTGATGATTTGGCATACCCTGTTGTATATTTCCGCCTAAGCTCAATGCTCCTTGTGCGACGGCATAGGTTCGACCATCTGCTGCTCGTAATGGCGTTTGGATTAGAATTCCTCCTCTTAGAGATTTTGCATCACCCATAGTTGATACAGTTAGATCTATCTTATCTCCAGGCGACGTAAATGGTGGTAATTCGGCAGTAATGATTACAGCAGCGGCATTTTTTGTTTCGATTTTACTGGCATCAAACTTTAAGCCGAGATTTTTCATTGTATTGGTTACCATTTCTTGCGTAAGAGTTGTTTTATCTCCCGTTCCACTGAGTCCAATGACTAGGCCTGTGCCCATCAATTGATTGCTTCGCACTCCTTGAATTCTTGCGACATCCTTCACTCGCACTAACGGCTGTACAAGTTCGACGGCAAAATTTGAGGATAGGGTACCCAATAATAAGCTTATAAGGATAAGTTTCTTGGAAAAAATTCGCATAGCATAATCCTAGAAAAAGATATTCATTACTCTTTGTAGTGGCCCCGGTTTCTTAAGACCATCGAAGGCGCCTTTGCCCGTAAATTTGATTTCGGCATTAGCAACTTTTGATGATGCTACCATGTTATTCTTTACATCTTCGGGTCGTATAGTACCCGTGATAGTTATACGTTGTGTTTCAGAGTTTATTAAGACCGATTTGCGGCCTTCAATTCTCACATTTCCGTTAGGTAATATTCCGGTTACCGTAACAGTTACTTCAGTTTGGAGGCTTGAGTTTGCCGTCATTTTTCCTTCGCCCTCCATTTCACTATTATGATTTTGATTGGAAATAGAGTCATTGAGTTTTCCAAGTACAGTATCTAAATACTTAATTTTAGATAAACTCAATATGTTTCGAAGTTTATCCCACATGTCACTGTTTACAACCGTTGAATCGGAAACCTCTTGCTTAAAGTCATTTTTTGCGGTTGCGGCCTCGTCAACTATTATAGTTAGTATATCCCCAGGTCTTATGTCAGGCTTATGGCTTGCAGATATGTGTAGAGATTCAGATTTCCAGAGACTAGTTGAAAAGCAATTATTTGTTAAACAAGTAGTAACTATAATGCCCAAACTCAAAATTTTAACCAGCTCCATATCTTATCCTTGTTTATTTTTGTTTTTATTTGTATCGGCATGACTCTTAAGATTCTTAATAGCTTATTTTTGAATCAGGTTGTTGTAATTGCCAGCCATGGGAGCCTGTGATAGACTTCCGATCTCGATTTTTTAATGCGAGTAAATTAATGGCGGTCGTAGTTCAGCGGTAGAGCACTGGATTGTGGTTCCAGGTGTCGCGGGTTCGAATCCCGTCGGTCGCCCTTTATAGGATCTAGTGGAATGGGCCTGTAGTGTAATGGATAGCACGCCGGACTTCGGATCCGTCTGTAGGGGTTCGAGTCCTCTCAGGCCCATTCGGTTCATCATTGAAAAGAGGAAGAATGGTCTACCTAAAGACTGTAAGCTTGTTATTCTTTCTAGTTGCTACATTGACATCTGCAACGACCCCGCAAATTCATAACACGACAGGTTTGGCATATTTTTATCAGGGGAAGTATGCTCAAGCTTTTGAGGAGTTTTTATCAGCTGCACGCAAGGACCCGAACAATGTAATAGCTCATTTTAATCTTGGTAGAATATTTGAGCGTCAAGGTAATTATAAAGATGCCTTCGTCCAGTATCAGAGAACCCTTAGTTTAGATCCAAGTCATGATCAGGCGCGGATTGGTTATCAAAAATTGATCAGGTTTCGAGAACAGGTTAAATTAAGAGTAAAGTCCAATGATGAAGTTTTGGAAGAAAAGATAGGTAAAAAAGATATTAGATCGGAAGCTGCCAAAGACAAATTGTTAAAAAAACGTTTGCGACAGATTGATGGTCACTTTGCAAAGAAAAATTATCGAGCAGCTTTAGATATTACGCAACGAGGATTAAGATTTTTTCCAGATAATGGTGATCTTCAACTTTTTCTTGGCCGCTTTTATTTTATAGAAGAACAGTACGCACGATGTGTTAGTGAAATACTCAAAGCCATAGATAATAATGTATCTGAAGCAGATGTAGCTTACTATTTATTAGCCTTAGCTTACGAGAATTTAGGTGATTTTGAAAAGGCTGAAGCTGCTCTTAGGAAAGCTGTTGATATATCTCCTAGCAACAGTGTTTTTTACGACAGACTTGGAATCATTTTACAAAAGCTAAATAAGGACCCTAAGGCTGTCACAAAATTTCGCGAAGGAGTTCGCATAAATCCAACGAGCGTTGATACGAGAGTTCGTTTGAATAAACTTTCTAAAGAGCTCTCATTGAAGACATTTCATAATGGTAAATTGAAGTTTGAAGAGCGTGAATACCCTGCTGCAAAACGTTTGCTGCGTGAGGCTTTAGATTACGGTCAGTTGAGTCCCGCTGATATGGAAGAAGCGCAGATGTTGGTGAAAATCAGTGATTACTGGTTAGGTAAAAAGCGAAAAGTTGAACGTGTTCGTGTTCAGCAAGTTCGTAATACCCAGAATATAATTCATCAAGAGAAGGTTACGTTTTCTGATGCGACTAACTTTCCCAAGGAATACATGGGGAGATACGTCCAATGGCGTGGCAGAGTTATTCATATTAAAGAAAAACGTCGTTATTTCGAACTTCTGGTGGATATGGATGTTGATAATGAGTATCAAGAGGACATGGAAATGCGTAGTTGGATTTTAGTTCGCGTGGATGGTAAGCGGCCAGAAGATACGCGATTAAATTATCTGAGCGAAGCAGAGATTGAGGGAAAATACAAAAATCGGAAGTTTTTGAAAAATCCCTGGAATGGTCAGGTTTCTATTCGACGTCAGCCAGTCATTTATCTTACAGAAGGCAAGTTTTCCCATTCTCAATTCGGTCCGGGTGTTCTACGAATTTTCCCTGAAATTGACTATCGTCAGTGATAATTTAAACTAAGTCTACAAAAATGTTTACGCAGGCGGATCGTATTTGAAGATCCTTGACTTTTGAGAAGAAGTTGATAGACTTTATGACTTCTGCGAAAGTGGTGGAATTGGTAGACACGCTAGATTTAGGATCTAGTGCCTTCTTGGCGTGAGAGTTCAAGTCTCTCCTTTCGCATTTTCTTTTTTAGTCTAACACTGAGGTGTACGGCTATATCAATGATCATTATAGAATAGGATGTGAGAACCATGGCTAAAATAGAAAGTCATCAGGTAAAACGG
>JAYZAC010000128.1:0-3942 GCA_036339875.1 bacterium
AAATCTGCCGGATGGTACAAGAAATCATTACAACTTGAGGCGACTTAAAGAAAAGCTTGGTACCCGAACAATGGCAAGCGCAGAAATAGATTTTAATGAAGCACTTGGAATCCATATGGGACCGTTAGAAGATGGATTCAAAATGATCATGCAAAACGTGCTGCATCTAAGTAGAATCTACAATACCTTCTCTGTCTGTGGTTCTGCTCGAAGAGCTTTACAGATAGCAACTCGATATTCTCATCATCGCAAAGCTTTTGGTAAAGAAATTGGAAGTTATCCATTGGTTCAAGAAAATCTAGCCAACATTCAAGCCGAGAATATGGCACTTCTTACATCAGCAATGAAGCTTGCTGCAGACCAGGATGAAATCGACCTTAAGCAAAATCCTGACCATCAACAGTTACTTAAACAGCGATTAATGGCTAACTTAAATAAATATATTTCGGCCTTATGGAGTGTTCGACATATTCACAACTGTATCGATGTCCTTGCGGGTAATGGCGCTATTGAATCCTTCAGTAGCCTCCCCAGACTTCTTAGAGATAGCATAGTTTGTGAAAATTGGGAAGGTACTCATAACACCTTACGAATGCAGGTTTTACGAGATATTCTACGTTACAACCAAGATCAAATATTCCTGAGTTACATGCAAACACGGCTCGCAAAAGTTAGTAATAAAAGTATCAAATCAGAATTGCATGATTATCTAAACTTAACCGAAACCCTATTTAATCAACTTCGTAAAGCCAACTCTCGCTTACAGGCCTATCTGATAAAGGAAGTTCTGGATGTAATGAGCATTGGTCACTTAGCCCTGTGCTTACTAGAAGAAGCTCAAGATATGTTGGCAACTACGAACGAAAATTTGAAAATGGAAGCCTTAGATATCTTTCTGGACAAGCATATTCGCAAAATCACACCTTGTAATGATGAGGGATTGAATAAGTTTGCTACCCTTATTTCTAAATTCAACGATCTCTAAACAGAGCTAGATTTCAGTTAATCTGACTTTGAGAATTAAATTCCTGCACTTCATGAGGCAGGCTTTGCTCCTCTTCCTCCTCTGGCTCTTCTAAATTTAACTCTGGGAACGGATTTTTCAATTCAAACCAATCTTCAGGAATTGAATCAAGCTCATCAATGTCCATCAAGCATGAGTTAAGAGCATCTTTCAGAGCTTCCTCCTCCATTCCCTGGCCAATAAAAACAATCTGCTGAGATCGATCTCCATAGGTTGAATGCCAATTGGGACTTTTATCAGGTCTACTATCCTCTGGATGTCCCCAAGATTCTTCAGGCATAGCGGCCCACCAATATCCGGCTGGCTTTACATCGCTCACGCCACCAGCTTGGGCCCATTCATAAGCTATTCGATGATCGGCTTCCACCCAGAAGAAACCTTTAGACCGTAGAACACCGCCCCAAGTTTCTCCATCATTAAGAAAATCCCATAACTTTTCAGCGCAAAATGGCTTTACAGTTCTATATGTAAAACTGGATATACCATATTCTTCTGTCTCTGGAGTATGCTCACCCTTCAACTCTTTTATCCAACCTGCCGAACTTTCAGCTTTTTCATAATCAAATAGTCCCGTGTCAAGGACATAATTCAATGGGATATTACCCTTGATAGCTTTTACCGTCTTAGCTCCAGGGTTCAAAGCCTTTATAATAGCTTCAACTTGTTCCGCTTGCTCACTACTTACTAAATCAGTTTTACTTAAAACGATCACATCAGCAAATTCAATCTGATCAATTAGAAGGTCTGCAACTGTTCTGTAATCATCCTCCCCCAAAGATTCACCTCGATCTTGAAGATCCTCCGCTTCGTAATAATCTTTCAAGAAATTAGCCGCATCTACTACCGTCACCATCGTATCTAATCTAGATACATGACCGAGACTGACTCCATCTTCATCTTCAAAAGTAAAGGTTTGAGCCACAGGGATAGGCTCTGATATACCAGTGGATTCTATTAATAAGTAATCAAATCTATTTTCTTTGGCCATTCGCGAAACTTCAGCTAATAGATCATCTCGCAATGTGCAGCAAATACAGCCGTTACTCATTTCAACCAATTTTTCTTCTGTTCTGGATAACTCAGCTCCTCCACGCTCAATCAGAGCTGCATCTATATTTACGTCACTCATATCATTTACAATGACAGCGACCTTACGCCCCTCTCGATTATTTAAGACCTGATTTAGTAAAGTCGTTTTACCTGCACCCAGAAAACCGGAAAGTACTGTTACTGGTAGTCTTGCATCACCCATGATTAACTCCCCAAAAAAAAGAATTTATTCTGGCGAACGTTATAACATTAGGATATTTAGAATACAGGAATAAATAATTTAAGCTTAATGGATCAAAATCCCGAAAAATCAAGTCTGAAAAAGCTCTTCAAGCTTTGCTTTAAGTCCACGGTAATCCGTTTTACCAGTACCTAAAACCGGAATTTCTACTAATTCACAAGCTTTATTCAATCGTGCAACGCCAGAAAAACCAGCTTCAGTTAGAGTAGCATTAGCCTCATCTAATGATAGCTCAGTAGTGGAAAACAGACAGATTATAGGTCTTGCACCTTCTACTTCAAGACTTTCAACAGCTACAGTTGGTCCCTCTTCAGAGCCAGGCCATTTTTCAACTAAAACCGATTCAATAGCTGGAAGGCTAACCATTTCTCCGGCAACTTTAACAAAGCGTTTTTTTCTTCCTGCTAGAACTACTGCTCCATTCTCATTCAAGTGACCTAAATCACCCGTGACATACCACTTTTTACATTTATAATCCACAAATACTTCATCGCGAGGGTTGCCCAGATAGCCATTGAATATGCTATCTCCACAAGCCAGAATCATACCGATTTCACCATGCTCTTTTTCAATACGTTTTTCCATATCAAAAATCAGAATCTCAACTGATGGGAACGGAAAACCAACACCCTGACGATTCTGATAGAGTTCATTTATGGTGAGTATTGGAGAACACTCTGTTATCCCATAACCTTCGACCATAAAAGCATCAGCCTCATTTTTTATTCTCTGAAACAATTCCTCTGGAGCTTTTTCTGCTCCAACTTTTATAAAATTAACCGTCTTTAATTGCCCAGGACTAGCTGCCTTGAAAATTGCAGAAATAAAACTCGGCGTACCATACAGTAATGATGCCTTCCAACTTTCCACACCACGCGCCAATCTTCGGGCATCCGTAGGGTTTGGATAGTAAGCAATTTTTACACCGGTAATTGTAGGTAAAATCGTAGTAATAACGTAACCAAATGAATGAAACGGAGGCAAAAAACCATAGATCACATCACTAGGCCAATACTCAAATTTTGTATAAACATCTGTCAAATTAGTCAGAATATTCTTGTGCGATAGAGGGACACCTTTAGGAACATTTTCACTACCCGAAGTAAAAAGGATTACTGATTCCTCGTCGGGATTAATAGAATCTAAGTCTAAGATCTTGATTAGTTCTCGATGATCTAATTTACTTCGAAAAAAACCTCTTATTTTCTCTTCAAAGGTAAAAGAGTCTTTAATATCTTCGATAAATACAAGTATCTTCTCGAGACTACCTAGCTCTATGTTACCTAATCTATCAACAAATTTTTTCGAGGTTAAAACCTTTTTTATACCAGTTAAATCCTCAACATGCTCTAAATTTCGCGGACCTTGGGTCCAATTAATCATGACCGGCGTTTTGTTAGCTAAAAGAGTAGCATGTACCATCATTGTTGCCCCTACCGAAGCTGGCATCATGATTCCTACTCGGTCCTCATCCCACTCTCTGATTCGATCAGCTAAAATTAAGCAGGCCATCTTAAATCGAGTCCACTGAAATACACCGGTCGCGTCATCAGCCATACAAACAGTTCCATTCATACGATCACAACATTTGAGAAACGCCTCTTGAATCGTACTTCCCTGTGGAGTA
>JAYZAC010000129.1:0-22970 GCA_036339875.1 bacterium
TAGCTTTACACCACCACCAAATCCCACAAAAATATTATCAGGCCTAAAATACACGTGAAAAATAGATTTTTGATGTAGCAAATTTATGGCTAGGATAACTGGAAAAAAAACTAGTAGAAGACTCGGTCTACCGGGTCCAGATTCAGAATAAACTTCTAAATTTAAACTATCAAAGCACTCTAATGCTAGTAAGCACTGCGTCTCGTCTAGTCTATAATTCAGAATCTTGAAAAGATTTTGTGAACCTAGAGTTTGTAATATCTCAATGGTGCTCTGGTGTAAGGCTAATTGAGAATCAGATATAGGTATGTGAGCTGTAAATTGCTGAATTATAACTCTGGTATTACGCTGTGACGAGTCTAATGCCTCATAGAGTTTATAATTAGACCTCGAAAGTATGACTCGTTTCGCTTGATAACGACCATCAAAAAATTCCGCAAACTTAAGATCTTCTTCGCTCTGAGACTTATCCATACTTCTACACTCGTATTTTCAGACACTTGATAATTATACTATCAAAGCCTTTCAAGATTCAGGACGCAGATTGGATGTTCGATTGATTACATACCATGGGAATTCTTTAAGCTGAGTCTTACTTGGAAAACCAACAGTACCAAGAATGGTGGTACGCTTTCTAAGATCTTGTTCTAATGTGGCATTAGCATTCTGCTCAAGAAATCCCTGCCTACCCATGGCCGTAATTCTAAAATGGACGTTATTGCCTTTGGGACTGTTCGCATCGCCTAAATTGGATGCCATTTCAATAGAGAAAGCTACTTTTTCAAATTTACTTATTCCTAGCGGTTTACCATTACGATAAACACGATTTGTATCTTGATCGAAGAGATACTTTACTTTTTTCAACTTTGAACCAGTGTCTGTACCGGTGGCTAATGCAAAGGTTTGAAATTCAAGTACATTATCTGTACCACCATTCTCAGACTTGATTAAAATCTTATTAGAATTAGTCCAAACCGCAGACTTCAAATCATAAACTAGCTTTTGGTATAAAATGTAGCAAGCCATCAAGCCTTCAGCTTTATTGGCAGATCGCTTGTATGTATTAATTCCGGCATTATAGACGAGATAAACTCCCCCAAAAAATACTACCAACAGCCCAATTGCAACTACGAGCTCGATTAGAGTAAAGCCTTTATATTTGCTGAATAACTTCATGACTGTAAATTAAAATTCGTGGATAGTGAATAGTCTCTGCGTCTTATTAATCTCTGTAGAGTGTAGGTTCTTAACTTTTGACCTGGCCCAAAAAACTTCCAAGAAATATTAACTTCTAACTTGCCAATACCATCATCTATTTCTCGAAAAAGTAAATCCTCTGCATACTCCGCTTGATTCAGACGCTTCTGATACTCCTCTGGTATTTCCATACCTGCAGCATCAATTTGAATCAGTTTATCTGTAGATCCTAGATTGCTATAACCAATCAGTTGATCATAAGGATATGAAGCGACTGCATCAGCAATTCGCATAGCTCTGATATGAGCAAAAATATAATAGTCACTAAAACTTGTTTTCTGAGAACCTGATTGTAACATCGAAAAAACCGGAATCATCGCCATAGCTAGAATGCTAAAGGCAATGATGATTTCGATCATACTAAAGCCTTTATTAACCATCCTCAGAAGCATAATTTTCATTACTGTAATCCCATAGACATTCTCTGTACATTAATTCCTACAGACATGGGCTCTAAAACAGCATAATAGTAAATTCTTTTGGCATTGGCATCACTATTCGCTGTGGTCGTGCCACTATGCAGTAACGGATCATAATTTAATTGACCTTTCAATTGATTCGGATCAGTAATTCGGTTAAATACAAGATTCCCATCTACACTCAATGATCCTATTACCTGAAAATTTCCTTGGGGCATTAAAGATGCTTTAATACTTCCAGAAACTCGCATATCTCCATAGCTAATTACTGATAAAACATGCTTACTAGAGTCTTCGGGTAGCAGGTTATCGATCTGAACATCACCTTCAGTAACAATCACAAGCTTACCTTTTAGCCTGCTAGGCAATTTTAATTTGGTATTAGGATTTTTGATATAAACAACACCATTAACACTATCACCTGCAGCACTTACTCTATCAAATAGAGCTTTGAAATTGTTTTGTAAGTCACCGGGTTCTTCTTTGACTACATAATTAGCCTTAGTTTCCCAATCATTTATATTATTTAGTTTTTTATAGAAAACAGCAATTCTTTGAGCTTTCGGCCCTCCTGGAGTCTTCACCAATTTTTGAAAATCTGATAATATCTGAATTCTTTCAGTATGTAGTTTAGAATAATCACGCGTCAATTGTGCAAATTCTTTCAATAAAGGTTTTACCTTGTCATTTATGATTCTCTTAGCTTTTCCAATACTACTTCGCTTCTTTGGCAGATTTTCTAATTCCTGAATAGCCTTATCGAGCTCATCATCTTTTTCTTTCACTTCATCAAACTTCTGACTAATCTCCTTGTTTTTGAACTTTAATTCAGGACTTATATTCAATTTCTGAAGATCAATATTTTTAACTAACGACAGAGCGATAATCTCCGACTGAAAAGGAGTAAAAGCCGGAATTGAATTAAGCAGAGGGGGCCTATTTAACAAGTTTAATAATTCATTAACATTTTCTCCAATGAATTCAATAGCCTGCTTCTGGTCATTAATTTTATTCTCGAATCTCTTTCTCCAATCAGGCGTTTTTTGAAGAATGTGTTCTTTTGATTGCTTCACAAGATAATTGTAGTTCTTCGGGTAGATCCAACCTCCAATATCTTGAACATACAAGCTAGCCTGATCAAAAGGCCTTGGAGTCGAAATCAATTGCATCCTAAAGCCAATATGCTCTGTATATTCTCTCTCTAGACTTCTTGTAAATCCTAACTTAGCTCTCACCTTCGCTTTGAATTCGATCGTGCCATATTTCTCATATAGCAGCCCTCCAAAAGACTTCTGCATGAGCACATTGGCGTTGACTATTCCATCCACTAATTCGTATCTATTACTTTCTTCTTGATCTAAAATCTCATTAGCTAAAATTGGTACTGGGATAGTCCAAGAAATAGGCCCGCGGATGGCCTGATCACGAATGTCTTGGAATAATTTGGTATTCGGGTCGTTGATTTCACTGCTAGTGATATGAATCGCCTCTTCCACAGCCGATTGAGCATAAAGTAGAGCTATATCACCATTGATTGATGCACCGACATCTAGAGTGGTTCTTTCCACAAATTTGTAGTTTGCTAATCCAATTATGGCTAAGCCCATCAACAAAATTATTACAAGAACAATAACCATTCCCATACCGCGCTTAGTATGCGCGAAGGAAACCCTCACTAGTTGATAGCGAAGAGTCTGGGTGATCATTTGGTTATTTCCCGAGATTTGAAGACGAATAGTCTTAAAGTAACGTTACAGATCTTCCGTATTTACTTCTACAATCTCTTCTTTCTCTTCTTCAAGATTCGGTGTATTTTCTCCCTCAGCAGGCTGGCCTGTGTCAGTATCATCGGTTCTGTCTTCAGTGGCGCCTTCGCCTGGGGTTAATCCTGCTCCCGCTGGGTTAACAGCTCCTGGAATATTATTTACAACATCAGTACCGGTCTTGTCATCTTCAGCTTGTGTCCCTTGTGTTCCAGCTTCAGCTGTGCCTGGAAGTTCATCCGGTTTGTCAGCAGCTACAATACCTTTAGTATCTTTTCTACCACCATCAGCAGCTTGGCCCTGTTGTTGTTGATTACAGCAACCAGTCAAGTACATTAAACTTGCTACTAAACTAGCCAGTATGACAATTCTAACTCTGGATGATTTAAAGTTTGATAAACCCAACTTGGCCTCCTTGACACTAGCAACTTTAGCATATTAATGCGCAATTTTCCTATTAGAATAAATTTTATGATATTTGTAAATTTCGTCAAGAGATAGAATCTCTACGTTATTTATTTATCTTAGCTGCAGATACAATCTCGATCATCTCATTCTCGATTTGAACATTTGTAATCTGTGTGTCAACACCTTCGACTATCTCGAAATCATTAATTCGTAAGTTATAGGAATTGAACGAGGTTACTTCCAAATCTATATCGTCAATTTGAGAGTCAATCTGATGTGCAAGATTAGCAGCTAGCCAAGTTAGCAGAATATGATCTAGACGATTTTGAGGACGTTTTATATTGATTCCGGGTATTTTATCAACCATTCTCAATAGCTGAGAATACAACCACCCAGCGGCACGAGTGACCGACATGATCACTTTTGCTGTACCTAGATAAGGCTGAAGAGCACCCTGATGTACAGGGTCATATAAGCTAACTGTATCGAAATCTAAAAAAGTTTTACCCTCGCGAAAACTAGATTTTCCAGACAAAAATATCGAGAATTTACCACTTGGAGATCGATAATCATTTGGGTCTACCTCAACATTAACTTTTCCAAATGTCACAAATTTTATCAGCCTGGAACCTGCTCGTGCTATACCCTGTTTAATTCCAAGATATGGTGAAGCTATACCGTTAATTAGGGAATAGAACCGATTTGTACTTCCAGAAATTTTCCTAAAATCCCCTTCAAAGAGCATATTAACCTGATTACCGTCCTCGAAATAAATTTTGGCAGTCTCTAATCCTTCAAAAAATCGAACAGTATCGGTATCTGACGAATTCTTTGAAATGACTCCCCTCCGCATACCAGTATAGAAATCGTTTATCAATTTTTGATTAATTCGGATTTTGGCCTGGCCAAGCAAATTGGACGATTCGATTAAACCTCGTTTATATTCGGAGTCAACGCCATCTTGTTTAGTTTCTAATTCAGTTGAGGAATCATTACCATTGACTATATTTCGTCCCACCGAAGCACCTAGTTTCTGGCCCGATACATCGCCGTAAACATAGATTTTTCCTTGCAAAAGTTTAATCAGATCTATCTTGAAATTTGGGAATGATTCGAAAATTGGTAATCCATTGATTACTCTAATAGTTTCTAAGTGCGGAAAATATTTGAACTTTAATTTCTTATATGGGGTCTGATTCAAGGAAGCAATCAGCATGTTTAGAAGATTCAAAGTTGAATCTAAAATCACTGCAAATCCTGTTCGAAGCTCAATCGGGCCCTCACCATCCCGCTGAAGAATCAAAGATTGTATTTGAAAATCAAAATTATCAGGATGACTTTTAACTACTTTTGGGCGAACCTTAAGGGTAACAGTTTGACGATTCTCAGCACTCTCCCAATTATCATCTAGCTGTATATTTTTTAAGGTCAAGTCAAAGCTAATGGTACTCTGTGTAAAACTATGAAAACGAATTCCCTCTACAGAGGTAGTCTGAGTGTCCCCTATGCGTAGAAAACCAATTAAATAACGAGAAGCATATTGGTTCGCTACACCCTCATCAAACTCAGCACTCATTGACGCTTGCTTTTTGATACGATCTTCTTCGTCTTGCGTCAAATACGAAACTCTCTTATAAATCAAAGCATGCCGTTCCTCTAAAATCTCACGATTCTTAATCAGCTCAGGAAGTTCGCTTTTAATGGCTTCCTTCATACTTGATATCTTTTTAGATACACTACGAATTTTTTGATTACTTTTTGAAATGATATCCAGATGTTCAAGAATCACTGCAGATCTTTGACGCAATTCACGAAGAAGATTGATTAGTCTTTCGGGAATTGTATTTGAGTTGCGATCATCAGATGAAAAATCTTTAAGGTAAGATTCAATGGCATTATCAAGTTTGACTTGATTAGATATAATTTCCTGACTACTTAATCCAATAAGCTGGGCCAATCGAGAACGCACCAAATCAAATTTACTCTGCTCAGACTTCAACTCTTTGGTAGCAAGTTTGACTTTATTTTGTTCCTCACTTAAAACCTTATGCAAAGATTCAATTTCTCGAAACGAATCTTCTATCTGCGTTTTAGAGACATTCTGTTTTAGGTTTATCAATTCTTCTTCTAGAAACTTTACGTTTTGAAAAGTTTTTCGTAATTTGATAGACACAAAATCCAGTTCTTCTAGTTGCGACTTTGCATTACTCAAATCTCTATCAAAATTTTCATTAGCAGACTCTACCAGTTTGGCTGAATCAACAGTTTGTAAATTATTTAAAAACTCCGATTCTAATACTAGTTTATCTGTATTGATCAAAAAGAAATTTGAAGCATCCTTTTGCGACATGATGCGCCTGAGCATACTTTGATATTTAGCACTCTCTAGCAAATCTAGTGTGGACTTAGAATTAATTTTTCTTTGCAATTCATCGGTTACTTTCTTGAGCATCGAATCCATGAAATCGGGATTGCTAGTTCTTTGTGGATAAGTCTTACGTATCAGTTGCAATAATTCAGCTTTATCACCTCGAGTTTGAATCACATGATCATAATTTAGACCTGTATGATTCAAAAATTGAAGCTTATAATCATCTGAAACACTAACCCCATCAGTAGTCGAAATAACCAGTAGAGGCTTTATTAAACTTGAAAAATCAACCCGTTGCTCAAAATCGTCAATGACTTTCTCAACCTCTTGCTGATTCAATTTGGCTATCAAACTTTCAATACGTGGAACTTTCCTTACATTGAGCACCTTATTTCTCATGGCAATCATTTCTTCTTTAATGAAACTCTGCCGCTTTAATGAATCTAAATAGCGATTATATAAAACTCCTGCTAGTTCTCTAAATTGAGGTTTAATTCGAGTATATCTAACAAGTTCTGATATGGTTAGACGACCTTTATCACCAGTTTGACTTTTTTCCAAGTCATCAAAATTTATCTCACCCTGCAAACTATCTAATTGATCAAGCGCTGATAGCATCTGCTGATGCTCTCCAAACCACATCATAGTCTCAACACTAAAAAACTTTGTGTACGCAAGCTGGAGATAACTAGGCAATGTCATGGCATACTTAAAAGCTACTCTGAATTTCCTCAGTCCTAGCTGCCCAGAAGCAATTTCGGACCACGGAAATCTCAAAACTAACATTGGTTTATTACTCAATTTTAAATTTTCCCATTTTTCGAGAAGGTAGGACTTATTCTGATCATTGGATGATTCAGCATTGGCTCTTATTGCATATTCAATTATTTGATGAAATTTTCGTCTTATTCTTACCAAAAAAGGTGCTTGGGAACTACCTCCAAGCTGATCGATCGATTGCTCCAAGGCAAATAAAATATCGCGAACATTTAATGTATCATCGGAAGTGTTCTTCTTATCCCAGCCTCGCGACTGCAATTCCATTAACTGGCTTACAGTTAAATATTGAGAACTGAGCCCTCTTTTATTCAATTTTTCCGCTAAATCTTCAAGGTGTAGATAATATTTATATTTACGCTTAAGTTGTTTAGCCTCAGAGCTGTCATCATCTGGTTTTTTATAACTAACGAACTTTGATAAGAACTTTCTGAGTGCATACATTTCTTTGCGCGTAGAAATACTTGCAGCATCCCTAGGGGTAATTCCCATAGAAACTTTCACTGTAGCTGCCCAGTCATTAAATGACTCAAGGGCATCCGAACCTTGAAAATCCTCTAAATAAAGAACTTTTCCCCAGAGAATGAGATCCAATGAATCATCAACTAAATCTGATTTTTGTAGCGATTCAGTCTCATCATTTGTTATCGATGAAAATCCATCGAATCCAGGTATCTCTGCGTCAACGAAAATGACATTAAAGTAAAGAAAATTGAATAATATAATTAGACGCAAACAGAAATTCATAATCTAGCCAACATTAACATACGCCCTAAGGCCAGTAAAAGTTGCTAATTTATCGATCACAAAGAAGCGAATAATTGTAATTGGCATTCACTAATCTCGTATGAACAAGATTTGATGTTAGACCCTGATCTACTTTACTTTTAACATGATATTCCATATCTAGGCATGGTTCAGTTGTAGTAATCAGACTACTCGGAAGACTTACATGTATATGCCGGTCACTCCAGTGAATGATTCTCTCAGGTACTATATTTTCACCATTTTCAACGATTTGATGAGTATCAGAAGACCAATTGTGACCATAAAGCGTGAGATGAGAATCAGTTTTAGGCCAAGCAATAATATTACCCTCTCCATCAGTAATATCAGGAGCAAAACTCGGTTTTATTTTATATAAGTTTTTGTCAAATCTTTCAATTAGCGGAACTGCAATAACCAACAGATGTCTCAGTTTATTAAAATCAGAGGACTGATGAACACCACCGACCGCCTCATAAACTCCCGAAATATTTGGGATATATTGATTACCGGAACCAGAGTCTACTCTGACACTTCCTACCGGATAACTTCCAAAAAATGCAAAATGTATAAAAGAACCAGGTCGAGGCTTATGGATGTACATTGCACTTGTTCCATTACCCTCAAAAACAATGGTACCTTTAGAACTCTCCATTGATTCCAACTTCATAGATTCTTTGAACACCACTTTTGTACCATAATCGGCTGCCGTAGGTCCCATCCAATTCAATTGAAAAACATTATTGCTGTAGGTGTAAGAGGAATTTGAAGGTAAAGTCATACTACTTAAATCATAGAATCCACCTTGAATAGGTGAAATAACTTGCCCGTCAAGTTCCATCCAGAACCATCGATATCCACTAAAGAATTGACGAGTGTAAAGTTGATCAATTCCGTTACCCTGAGATGGACTACTTTTCAGAATTACACTTCCACCTCTTCCTGGTTCTGGCGCAAAAGAACCCATGATCATATTTAGACCGGAAGGAGATGGCTCGAAAGTGTGCAGTAATGTAGTAGGAGCGTTGAATTGCGAGCCTGGTTGAGTACCTAAGTTATAGCTCGACCCATGACTATCTTGGTATAATTGTTGGAATAACTGATACTTTCTAGAATCGCTTTCTTCAGATTCAAGTACCATAAAGTTAGATAAAACCAAAAAAAGCGTTATTTTTGTAATAATTCCAAACATTCTTGCCTCTGATTCTGCCAAATTAACTGTAGATCTTTCATGGATCTGTACCAAGTAAGTTGTCGCTTAAGAAACCGTCTAGTATTTCTCTGAAATCGCTCAACCCAATCCGCTTTTGATATTAAACCTTCTATGTAATCTCTCGTTTCAGGAAATCCAATTGCTTGGCATATTGTAAAACCATCATTGATGTTACGCTTTAATAGGCTATCTACTTCAGCTTCTACTCCTCGACTTATCATTTTCTCTACCCTCTTATTCACTCCATTATAAAGAATTTCACGCTCCTCCATCAGGCAGACTTTTCGCCACATTGGACAAAAGCGCTTCAGATCATTACGCGTTTGTTTGGGAGCATCAGAATGATCAGATATCTCAATCGATCGAATTACCCTTTTTAAGTCATTAGGATGCAATTCCGCAGCTCGCACTGGGTTTTTCTCAACTAGAATTTTGTAGACAGCAGATCTACCTTCTTGCTCCGCTAAAGACTGTAAATCCTCGCGTAATTTTGGATTTTGCTCAAAGCCTCGTTGTTCAAATCCATCATAAAGAACTTTGAGATATAAGCCCGTTCCACCAACCAATAAAGGCGTAACTTGTCGCCTCCAGCAATCAATAATTTTCTCAACAGCTAAATCATAATATTCCGCTATGGAAAAATTTCGATCTGGTTCAATAATTTCATACAGATGATGAGCAACAGCTGAATACTCCTCTTGAGAAGGACATGCTGACAAAATTGGTATATCTCGATACACTTGAAATGCATCTAAACAAATAATTTCAGCGCCTAACTTTAAAGCTAGATTGATACTAAATTCTGTTTTGCCTACACCGGTGGGTCCACACAAAACCCAGATCTGAGGTGATTCTAAGAACACTCAATCTTGCCTTTTGTAAACTCTATCAAACTTCTTATATAACTCTTTGTAGGACATTTCCACTAGAATCGGACGTCCATGAGGACAGTGAAAAGGGTTCTCACACTTAGATAGATCGCGCAATAAAATCTGCATTTCCTTTTCTCCAAGCTCATCACCTGCTTTGATTGAACCTCTACACGCCATACTTTCTGCAATTTCAGCGTAATGCTCTTCCAATCGTGTGAAACCAAAGGAATCCTCGAGGCTAGCAATCAATTCATCGATAAAGTCATGATTTATCTCTTCAGACAAGCCCTCGGGCACAGCAAGAATTTTTAATTGATTATTTTGCAAATCAACCTTAAATCCTAAACCTATTAACAAATCTGCGCGAGACTCTATCAAGGCAACTTGCGTTGAACTCAGTTCAAAACTTATTGGTACTAATAAATTCCTAGATTGCCTACTGCGATTACCCTTTAAGGACTCAAAAATGTTTTCATAAAGTATTCGTTCTTGCGCAACATGTTGATCTACAACAACCAGAGAGTCCTGATACTCTGCGAGAATGAAAGTCTTTTTCAACTGCCCAATAATTCTCATTTCCTTGAAATCAGCAGGAAATAAACCATAGTTCGGTTTACTCTCTACCTCAATTACAGAGGGTATCTCTACTGTTTCTGTCTGAAGATTTTCGGTGGGAGACTCAATGGTAGATAGAATCTCTTGCAAACCCTCACGATTCATCTTAGGTATTAATGTTTCTGAATGTTTACTGGTCATGTTTGTAAGGTTTGAGTCGTTGATGGGTCCTGCTGAATTCTGCATTAATAATTCTTGAGGTAATGAAGATTCTGTAAAAAAATCCGTCAGCCCTAATTGACTTGATCGAGCTTCTTCCATTTTTACTTGTTCGGTGAGCTTAGTCGAAGGTTTCAGTTTTTCATCATCAAGCTCTACTTTTGGAACACTAGAACGCTCTAATAATGCACTACGCAAAGATTTTGCAATGAACTCCAGTAAGAGCGGCTCGTTTTCAATACGAAGCTCTAATTTCATTGGGTGTACGTTTACATCTAACATTGCAGGAGGTATCTGCAAAAAGATCAATCCTAGCGGCCATTTTTTCATCGCACTAAGGTTTTCATATGCCGTTTGGATAGCCTTCAAGATGGGTGGATGTTTAATGATTCTACGATTTATGAATAATCTTAAATCCTTGCTATTACTTCGATACATCGTCGAAGGTGAAAGAAATCCATGAATTTGCATTCCAAGAATTGGATGCTTCTTGTGAGGTATTTCTATCATTTTACGAGATTCTCGAGCCCCAAAGAGTGCGGCTAGAATTTCTGGGTAACTACCCTGTCCACTTGAAACGAGAACTCGCTGACCGTTATGGCTCAATTGAAAGCCCACCTCAGGATGGGTGGCCATGAAGGATTGTACTAAATCGACCACTAATGCTTTTTCATAATTATCAGACTTTAAAAATTTTAGACGAGCCGGAATGTTATAGAAAAGTTCTTTTATTTCTACTCTTGTACCTCTTGCCCGTGCACTGGGACCAAAGCCTTGAACCTTACCAGCCATAACATTCATTAAGCAAGCTTCACTCTGATTTGTGATGCTTTCGATAGTTAACTTACTAACGGCGGCCACGCTAGCTAATGCTTCTCCTCTAAAACCAAAACTAATAAGATCTAAAAAGTCTTCCAAACGACTAATCTTGGACGTCGCATGACTAAGAATACAAAGCTCGAGGTCTTGGGCTGACATCCCCTCGCCATCATCAGCTACTGAAATTAGTCTCTTTCCCCCATACTGCAGCTCTATTTGGACGTTAGATGCACCAGCGTCTAAACTGTTTTCTATTAACTCTTTAACCGCATTCAAAGGTCTGGTAATTACTTCACCCGCAGCTACTTTGGAGGCCAAAGAGGAATCCATCACTCGTATTTTTGCCAAAGTCCACCTCCTTCAACATTCTGTAAAGGCATACGTGAAAACGCATCAACACATAATTTGCTGTATTGTTTCTGATGAACGAACCGCTCCCATCCAGACCTTGCCACCATAGCTCCATTATCAGTACATAATTTGAGTGTAGGCATTGCTAAACGAACCTTTGCAGATCGACACAAATCTTGAAATCGTGCTCTCAAGCCCGAGTTTGCCGAAACTCCCCCAGCGAGAAGTAGAGTCTTCAAATTGTATTCCTTCAAAGCCTTCATTGTCTTGTGTGTCAATACCTTAACGGCTGAAGACTGTAAGGCTTCACAGATTTGATTCACATTGTAACCATTATCCATAGCAAGAAGACATGCTGTCTTAAGACCACTGAAACTAAAATCATAATCTTTAGTATGCAGCATGGGAGGAGTCAGCATTAAATTGTTTTTACCTTCGAATTCACGAGCCACTTTATCAACTACTGGGCCTCCGGGCATACCTAATCCAAGTTTTTTAGCTATTTTGTCATAGACCTCACCTACAGCATCATCTCGAGTTTCACCAAGTAGCTTAAACTCTCCGGGGCTCTCCAAAATATATAGGCAACTATGGCCACCACTAACTAGTAATCCGAGCATCGGATATTCCAGATTTTCATGTTCTAGAAAATTGGCTGCAAAATGAGCCTCAAGATGATGAACTGCGATAAAAGGCTTGTTAAGGCATAATGCTAAAGTCTTGGCCGCCGTCAAACCTACCAGTAAGGAACCTATTAAACCTGGCCCCGTAGTACCCGCGACTAAATCAATCTCCGATAAATCTAATCCCGATTGTTTCAAAGCCTCAGCCATAACAGGAAAAATACTATCCATATGACCTCTTGCGGCTAACTCTGGAACGACTCCTCCAAATGGTGCATGTAAATCAACTTGGCTTTTTTTAACCAGCGACAATAGTTCATCACCATTTCTGAGAATTGCAACAGAGGTGTCATCGCATGAGGATTCAATTCCAATGGTCAACATATCATCTCTCTTTCAAATTGAAATATTCCAAATCAAATTGCTGAGGAATTTTATTTTCACCATACCACTCAGTAAAGAATTGGTTTAGAAACTGTAATAAAAATTGATGACGAGCTTTTGCCAAATCTTTGCCAGACTGCGTGTGTAATCTATCCTTGAGTAACAATAACTTTTCGTAGAAATGATGAATGGAAGGTGATTTTGAATTATGATATTCCATGGCATCACTATGCTGAGACACATTGAATTTTGGGTCAAAAATAGACATACCCTTGCTGCCTCCGTAGGCGAAACATCTCGCCACACCTATTGCCCCAATAGCATCTATACGATCTGCATCTCTGACTATCTGGGCCTCAAGACTCAAGCTCTCTTCTGCAACTTCGGCTCCCTTGAAGCTTATTTTTGGAATCTCGTTGAGTAATCTTTCCACAAGACTTTCCTTAATATCAAGATCTGTCAAAAATTCAGCCAAGATTTCAGCCTGTCCATCTAGTCCTCGATTATGAAACTTCCAATCTCCCACGTCATGCAGTAATGCAATCAGTTCAACAACAAAGAGATCTGCTTTTTCTAGGTGGGCAAGTTCCAACGCTAATCGCCGTACTCGATTTATATGATAATAGTCATGACCTGACGTGTCCGACTCAAAAGATTTTTCTATGCGAAGTTCAATCTGGCGAATTATAGAAGTAGACTGATGCATTAAAACCTCGGCTCGCTTTATCGTCTTAATATCTCTTTTTTCATCTGCTCATAGTCTGATTCTTCGATGGCACCCTCGACTAATAGTTGGCGAAGTTCCTTGAGTTCTTGCGTTTTAGAGATACTAGACTGTTTTCTGCGAGTTTGAGGAGGAGGAGCGTGAAGTAGCGAATCCGTTCTATGAGATTCTACTCTCAATCTGTGCATCAATTCATAATTATAGATTAAGTTAAATTGACGATCGTCCATATTTAGAAATTTGACCCCATCCACAACACAGAGAACGAGTGGAATAAAAGTCCACCAAAATATAACGTACAAGAAGCCGGACAAATAATTGCCAAGATAGAATTTATGTAGTCCAGCCCCACCAAAAAACAGCGAAAGAAAGGCTAAAGCAGTTGTCAATTCTTTATTTTTCAACTTTACTCCTGCTTCTCCAAATCCCTCATACGCTGATTCAAATCTTTCCCAATCGATAGACGTGTTTGTATTACAACATAATCGGTACTGAGTTTATATCTCCATTGTCCGTTCTCTAAGTCCAATTCTTCTTCAACTATCCCCTCTTGCACCATTTTCTGAAGTGTGGGCACCAGAGCTTTATCTAGAAATTGACTTTGATCCTTAATATTATCGTAATTCATTACGCCATGTGCTTTCAGAATTGATATCAGAATTGTACTTCTTTCTTGGTAAAGTGAGTTACTCATTTTTAGTGAACTACGGTTTCGATTGTGGGATGTTATAAATTGTTCATAGATTAACCATAAAATGCCTGTGGTAGCGACCATTCCCATAAGCCAAGAAAGTACACTTGTCTGAGAACTGGTTAACACACCAACCGCGCATCCTACGGTGACGGCTAGCAGCGTTGACTGCCTCCGATGATTTCTCACAATTTCTAGCTGAGATGCGTTCCGAGGAACTATTTTTGTATCTGTATCAAGATCTCCCATAACTTTAAAAATAATAGCACATGGGGAGATCAAAATGCTCAATACAACTACCCTGACACAAGTCACCTGACGAAAGAATAGTTTGGAACATAAACACATATTCTTGGAACTAAGCTCAGAATATGAAATAATTAAATAAGAAACTTGGCATGTTTCTTGAATATTGTTTGTTATATACAGTGGTTTTTTTCAAAACGAACATATCGTTAGTAAAATTATCATAATGATACGGGAGGAAAAATGGAATTTCGTGAACGTGATTCTCAATATGAGACTCAAGCACAATACGAGTTTGCTGGAGCCGCTGCTCAGGAGACTGTAATAGATAACAATGGTTTAGCAGTTTATACAGCTCAAGTATTCGGTTGGATGTTTGCTGCTCTACTTGTAACTGCAGGTGTATCACTAGGTGTATTAAGTAGTGAGGAACTTTTTCACACGGTCAGAGGATTTGTTTGGCCTTTGATTGCTGTAAAGTTCTTTTTAGTATTTATGTTCGCAGCCAGTGTTCACAGAATGAGCGCACCCATTGCGGGAATCTGCTTCTTCACTTACTCGGTAGCCACAGGATTATGGCTCAGCATCATATTAGCAATGTACACGGCCACATCAGCGGCTAATGTCTTTATGATAACGGCAGGAACTTTCGGAATCATGGCAGTATATGGCTTCACCACTAAGAAGAATCTAACTTCAATGGGTAGTCTACTTTTTACGGCTTTGATAGGTGTTATCTTAGCAACTGTTCTGAATATCTTCCTTTTCCAATCTGGTATGTTAAGTTTGATAGTTTCATGCCTTGCTGTTTTCATATTCACAGGCCTTATAGCTTATGACACGCAAAAGATTCGAGAAACTTACATCAATGGTATGGAATCTACCAGCGAAGGCCAAAAGTACGCAATGTATGCCGCGTTCAGCCTGTACCTTGATTTCGTAGGCTTATTCGTTCACCTTCTACAACTTCTTGGAGACAGAGAGTAATTAATTGTATATAGTTTACTGCGAACGCCACTATTTCTGATGGATAGTGGCGTTTTTTATTGCATCAGCAGAATCGGAATCTGTGACTGGGTAAGCACTTGCCGAGCTACTCCGCCCACAAACAAATCCTTAATGAATGCGCCGCTATATCGTCCCATACAAATGAGATCACAGTTGCTTACAATTGCATGATCCAAAATCATCTGAGAAGCGGGTCCCTGAATCATACGCGCATTAAACTCTATTGAAGCTCTTTGTAAAATTTCTTTAGCCTCTGTCAAAACATTTTCAGCATCTAATAATGCCTCGTCCTTACAAACCACTAATTCACATTCCAAATTGTAGTCTCTTACACTTTGAATTACGAAATGTAGAGCATTGTTAGATCTTGGTGATCCATCATATGCCACAAGTACACGTCTAATGTAAAAGCGATTTACCTGATTAGGAACCACTAAAATCGGTCTATTAACAAGTTGAACTACTTCATTAAATGTACTGCCCACCAATAACTGACTAAGTTGGAAGTTTTCGCCTTTGGTTCCTATCACCAGTAAATCGTGCTTACGAGCTTCATTTGCTAACTCTTCGCTAACAATACCCTCTGGACATTGAAATGTTCCCTTTAAGTGGTGTTGATCGCTACCGTGCTTCCAAGCGGAATGCAATATACTCTTCAATTTCTCCATTCGCTCTCGAACCAGTGCTTGTAAATTCGGAACCGAACTCAATCCTGCAGAATAAAGTACATCTTCCATAAATGGAGAATACAATTTACGTACATCAAGCACGTGAATACCATGAACCTCGGATTCAAAGTATTGAGCCAATTCCAAGCCATACTTGAGTACAATGTCCATATTTTCGCCACTATCAAGAGCAACTAAAACGCTTTTAATCATAAATTACTCCTTGTGCATTGCAAATATTGTATAGCATCATTCCATTACTTCCCAGTGAACTGACAACCCTAAAGTTGATTGAAAGCAAATTAATCGCTACACTGATGCATCGAACCGACCCTTGGAGAAGACGTATGCAAGTTTGGATGAAGATTATCATAGGAATGATTTTGGGCATCTTGATTGGTTATCTATTCGGTGCCAATTCACCATTCGAATATTTCCATGGTGAGCTAGGAACTACCCTGATCGGCTTTTTTAATATAGTCGGCGAAGTTTTTCTGAAATTGTTGAAGATGATTGTGGTTCCACTAATTTTCTTCTCTTTATGTATTGGTATAGCTTCCATGGAAGATATATCCGAAGTGGGAACGGCTGGGGTCAAATTGCTCGCATATTTTATGACAACTACGGCTATAGCCATATGTATTGGGGTGATTCTTAGTAGCGTGATAAAGCCGGGATCATTTGTTAATACCGATAAGCGTGATTCTATAATGCAGCAGAATCAGACTAATGCTGAAAAGTATAAGAAATCTGCCCGCGCACAAACTGGTAATGAAAAAGCCAGTAAGGAAGAGCTAGAGTCCGAAAGAGGGATCATCGGTGCTTTCAAAAAAGGTGCTCGACTTCTTAAAAAGAATTTATTGGAAATGATTCCTGCGAATCCAATTGAAGCAATGGCCGAGACTCGAATCCTGCAGATCATTGTTTTCGCCATCTTCTTTGGGATTGGAATCACACAGCTCAAACCGCACCACAAACAATTCATTTTGCAATTCTGCAATATTATCAATGACATTATGGTTTTCTTAGTCCAGATGATCATGGCTATTGCTCCCTATGGTGTCTGTACTCTTATGGCCTATTCTGTATCAAAGGTAGGCTTATCTGTAATGGCCGCACTAGCGGTCTATGCTATAACGGTCATTGGTGGACTCTTACTGCATCTTTTGCTGGTATACATGCCTGTAGCCAGCTTTTCTAGTGGTCGCAGTCCGCTGAATTTTCTAATTCAGATTAAAGAAGCACTTATTCTCGCCTTCTCAACTTCTTCCTCCTCTGCAACGCTTCCCGTCACAATGAAATGTGTAGAAGAAAATTTAAAGGTTCCTTCCAAAACTAGCTCTTTTGTTCTACCTCTAGGTGCTACCGTAAATATGGATGGGACCGCCCTTTATCAGGGAGTTGCCGTAGTCTTTATTGCACAGGTTTTCGGTTATTCTCTAAGCACAGGAGATTTAGTTAGCATCGTTCTAATGGCGACCCTAGCATCTGTTGGCGCTGCTGGTGTACCCGGTGCAGGAATGATTACATTGGTAATGGTTTTAGATACAGTTAATCCTGAACTAGTTGCAGGAGTTGCTTTGGTGATGGGTGTTGATCGTTTTCTAGATATGGTTAGAACCGCTGTAAATGTTACGGGAGACAGCACTGCTTGTTGCTTAATGGATTGGTTAAACCGCGGACCTAAATCTCGAGAAGCGGCCAAAAACTAAAAATAGTAAAACCAATATAAAAATTGCCCAAAAGACCAAATGACAGAGGACACAACATCAAGAACGGTCCTCAGCTCATGCATGGCAACAAAGATAACAGCGGGTAATACTAATACAAGGTAAGAAAGCTCTTGATTCATTTTCGTATTCAGGCTCTGAAATTCTCCATTTTTGAAGTGTAATAGATCCTTCAAGTCTTCCCATACTAGTGCATCGTCAAGCTGATTAGTTCCATGAAATAACAAAACTTTCTGATTCGGGATAATAAGGGAGTCTGTAAAACGTATAGTATTTAATTTGGTCTCTGCATAACTACCTTCGATAACCATGCCGGATATATTATGATTGAAAGTAGAATCTCTAATTATTTGACCGAGAGAAACTTCGCCCTCTTCAAGAAAAGTACAATACTTTTGATAGACTGAAAATCTCCAGTATAAAATAATTAACAAGAAACATAGCAAATACACGCAGTCATAAAAATTCTGCGACAAAGATTCTGATGGAATTCCGTCAATTCGACTAATAAAAGGGTCGTCAGTTCTATACTCGATTTCTACACTAGTACTAAGTAATGAACGATAACTACCATCCAAATCATTAACATAGACGACGCCTTCATATGTCTCTCCTATATGATCAAATAGATAAGCAATTTTTACCTCTCCATACCCTAAATCTGAAGAGTATGAGACTTCGGTGACTTTTCCTGTGGTAAAAGCTAACGGTTCCCGAAATAAATATCGCTCTTCGAGTAATTGAATGCCCCCCAATGGTACTAGAGAGAAAATTAATGAAGCACAAATTGCTATCATTAAAGCATAATGACTTACTAGTGAAACTTGTAACTTAGCCGAAAAACTCAACTTGCGAGGATTGATCTTCAAGCAATCATAATCGAGCCACTGCATGTGCGAACCCATTTTAAGTTTTAATGCATTAACAGGCTTTGTTACACTTAGAGAATCATCTTCTGATAAATTAAGTGGATTATTTGGCTCTTCCAAGTCGTCTTGGTAACCCTCTTGATCATAAAATTCGGGAATTGGCGGTAATTCATGGAAATGGATACCGATAATTTCTTTGATTGATTCGAAGGTTTTAATCTGACTGTGATCTTCTTCAGAGATTACTGATTTAATTTTATTAATCAAATCAATATCACTAATGAAATGAGTTTTACGATAGGCTATCTTTTGAGATTTAAACTCATCATAAATGTGCAAAAACTTTCGCCTACTAATTTTGAGTATACTCAATAATTTTGATAAGCATTCAATCTCTGTTGATGACCAATTCGCATCAGTCAAAACTTCAATCAAATAAATTCTTAGGATATTCTCGTAAACCCTCTGATGTATTTGAGATTTCTCAATTTTTGAATAATCCAAACCCAAAAATTGCCTAACAGCCAGTAAAATCGAGTCCTCATTCGCATGCCCTTCAAGCATACTCTGAAGCTCTAGATAAAAAGACATCCCATCAAATACCGCAGGCTGAGAACCGCGCCGCTGAACTTCAGATTTGGCTAGCTTATACACTTTCGAATAGGTTTCAGCGCTAACATCAAAAGCTTTGCAATAAGAACTTATTAAAACCTTTTCTCGAGCAACAATTCTATTATCTGCTAGAATTTCTTCAAGGAATAACTGAAGAACTGCTTCGTCGACTTGCATGCTAAGAATTTTTCCTAAAATTTAAATTGAATAAGCTTCCATATTGCACTGAAAGTTTACGGCTAATTCAATTTTTTCTAAAAGCTCAAAATCAAGAGTACTTACACCACCTAAATCATGAGTGTTAAGTCGAATTTCCAAGCGGTTATAAACGTTAGCCCAATCTGGATGATGATTCAATTTCTCAGCCCATATCGCTATTTGACTCATTACGCCAAAACAACAAATGAAATTACTGAATTCAAAACCTTTTTTCAGACAGCGAGTTTGAGAATCATAAACCCAGCCCTTTACCTCGCCTAGTTTTGCTTCAATTTCATTATCAGATAATAGTCTTGCAGTCATTTTATTTCTCCCAAGGTTGTAAACCTAGTTCTTCCCATTGTTGAGTTGGAACATCAGTTGGTGAATTATCTAAAAGGTAGCGATTCGAAGAAGCATTTGGAAATGCAATTACATCGCGCATATTATCAAGCTGAAGTAGAGTCATTACAAGCCTAGCTAAACCCAAAGCTATTCCACCATGAGGTGGTGCTCCGTATTGCAAACTTTCAAGGAAAAAACCAAATCTTTCTTTGGCATCTTCCTTACTAAAGCCTATGGCATCAAAAACTTTTTGCTGAATTTCCGCCTTATGGATTCTTATGGAACCACTACCCAACTCCACTCCATTTAATACCAAATCATAGAGTCTTCCGTTAATTTTTTCCAGTTCTCCAGTTTCAAAATATTTCAAATCCTCTTCATATGGCATAGTGAACATGTGATGCATAGCATCCCAACGATCTTCATCAGGGTTATATTCAAAAAGAGGAAATCGAGTTACCCATAAAAATCGATAAACACCTTCAGGAATGAAAGAGCCTTCTTCAGGTTTACGAATACTATCGATTTGTTTCGCGACATGATTTCTCAAGTAACCCAGACTATCATTAACCACCTTGACCTTATCTGCCAAAAAAATCACTAAATCACCAGGTTTGGCATCAGTGATTTCTAAAAATTGTTGGTGATTTTGGACCGGTATATGCTTAGCTGCCCCACCTTGTAAACCTTCCTCAGTAACTTTTACATAAAAAATTCCCCGAGCACGATAGGCCTTCACAAACTCAGAGAATTTATCAATTTGTTTTCTCGAAAATTGAGCTCCGCCAGGCACACTGAATGCAGCAATTCTTCCTCCTGATTGCATTACCTCGTGAAACCAATCGTAAGCACTACCCTCCAAAGCAGTATGAATATCTTTCAACTCCATACCAAAACGCAAGTCTGGTTTATCAAGACCAAAACGAGAAACACACTCTGCATAATCGAGTCTGAGAAAAGGAGTTTCTAATTTTACTCCTAGTAATTGCTCGAATAAATCTGAAAAAATCGCTTCGATAACCAGCCAGACGTCCTCTTCCTCCACAAAGCTCATTTCCATATCCATTTGAGTATGTACTAATTGGCGCTCATTACGAGCATCTTCATCCCGAAAACAGCGTGCAAATTGGTAATATCTATCTAGACCAGAAACCTGCAAAATCTGCTTATAAATCTGTGGACTCTGTGGCAGAGCATAAAATTCCCCAGGAAAAATTCTCGAGGGCACTAAAAAATCTCGAGCACCTTCGGGGGTTGATTTCATTAACTGAGGAGTTTCTACCTCCAGGAAATCAAACCCACTCATAGTTTTACGAATTTGCTCCACCACTTTGTGCCGAAATTCCATGTTACGTTTCATATAATCACGTCTCAAATCTAGGTACCGGTATCTGAGTCTAAGATCTTCGTTTACGTCTTCCTTATCATCCACCACAAAGGGAGGTGTCAGACTTTTGTTGAGAACCTCAATCTCCTTTACAGTCAGTTCCAATGAACCATTTACTTCATTTTTACAATCTTTATCTGGACGCAGACCCAAAATACCAATGACTTTAATACAATCCTCACGACCTAGTTTGAGGTTAGTCAATAACTTTGATTCCAAATTGAGCTGTAATTTAGCGTAACGATCTCTGAGAACTAAGAAATTTACACCTCCAACCTCACGTAAACGTTCGACCCAACCACATAAAGTAACTGTTTTCCCTACAAATGCTTCTTGTAATTCTCCCAAATGATGACTGCGTAACATAATGACTCCTGATTGGATTATTTTGTTTTATTAGAGATGCGTAATAAAGTTTCCTCTAATCGTTTTTGAAAATCCTTTCCAGCATAACAATTAGATTGTCCTTGGGCTTCTGAGGGTAGTGTAAGATCAACCTCGCGTGATTCATATATTAAGATCTCCTGCCGTAATTGAGACGCAGCAAAAGCACTACTACCAGAATAACTCAACAACCATTCCTCTAAGATAGTTTGTGCTTCTTCATCTTCCGAATAAGCTTGCCAAGCACCGCCCCAGCTTAGAAGATCCTCACCACTAAAAAAACGACCGCTAAAAAGTAGGTCGCGACTACGGGTTTCGCCAACTCTTCGACGTAAAAGTGGGTAAGCTGCCATACCTGGATTGATTCCTAATTTTAAGAATGGAAAAGCCAATTTCGCATTTTTGCGAACTAAAATTAAATCGCAAGCCAATGCTAAGCATAAACCCGCACCAACAGCAGCACCATGAACATTAGCAATTGAAACTACCGGTATAGATCGAATCTTTAAAAAACTGTGGTAATAGTTCATCATCGTAGCTATATTCTCTCGCTCAGCCACCTTTGTTCTTTGTTTAAGAAAGTCAAAGTCACCGCCAGCAGAAAATGCCTTTCCTGCCCCCTCCAAAATTAGAACCTCAAAAGGTAGCTCAGACTCCCAATCAAGACAAAAGTCACAAAGCTTAGAAAATAGATCCGCGGTTTCTAAATCCAAAGGATTTCGCGTACAGCCCTGATTTAATTGAACACTCAATACCTTACAACCCCCCTTTTCTACGATTTTGAGAAGTATGACCGCATCTCTCTCGTTAAAACCGGGGTATTTCCGTTTAATTTTCTCAATAAAGCTCATTACTTAGTCCTTCACGATATTTTTCACCAAACCGAATAATTTATCTTCCTCAGGCTCCTCTTGATTTGACATAATCTTCTGTAATGAGCTGCCCAAAAGGTCTTCAGTTGTATTGTCATCATTCTTTGATGTTGCATCAAACAACTCTTCTCTTAAATTCTTTTCATAAAAATCAAGAAACCATTGTAAATCGGCTTCATTCACTTTGGAGAGAATCCTCTCCATAGGTTCGTAACCTCTACTACCGCGAACAATCTTTCTCTCCAAATACTCTTTGATTTCATTAGGTATTTTTTTTACAGACATTAGTAACCTCTGCGCATTTTGGTAATCAAACGTAAACATACCAGCCCAAGTGCTGGCAGGGAATAAATAAAAGCCACGAAGTAACCCTTTAATACAGCAAACCCTAAACCAGCCGTAAACATAATTAATACAAAACTGTATTCGTGTGCTTCTCG
>JAYZAC010000130.1:0-7679 GCA_036339875.1 bacterium
AAATTTTTAGCAGTAGAAATATCAGTAACAACTAGGTTTCCCTTTAAACTTAAGCTATTTAACCTGGTAGGATTCAAAATATTATCTGGAAAGGGGTCTATTCGGTAAATTGAATTATCAGAATCTTTGAAATAATTGGAACTTAAAATATCGGAGACGTCTAATGACCCTCCTATATAAATCGTTTCTGAATCTTTTAGATCTCTAGCGAATAAGTTCTTTTTAACGAGAACAGCATCCTCATCCATGCTGCCGTATTTCACTTGTAAATCTTTTACGTATGATTCTGGAAATTGATTTGGATCTTCATTCATTTGTTTATCCGGATCTATTTTCGCTCGGTTACGTAAATCATCACTATCACGAAACATTCTGGAATAAACTTCGTTCTCTATGTGAAAGGAAGTCCGTATAATTGGGCTCCGTGACATAATCATGTCACCTAAAATGGTGGTTTTTTTGAATACAGTGTGTACAACAGGGCTGTACGTTAAACCTTGAAATTCTGGTAAGGTATTCAGCTCTAGTTTTTCAAGGTTTTCACCGCCTTCATCCAAATTCCCAGTTAGGATTACATCTCCTTCTACGTTGACGGAATAATCATTTTGTTTATCAGGCGAGGTATCAGTAACGAATAGACTATTTTGAAGACTGAGAGTATTGGCACTGAGTGATAGGTAGTCTGGAAATGCAAGAGTTTTTTCAAATTCGCAGTCATCAGCTTCTGAGCAATTAAGAAAGTTAATTTCACTAATATTGGCGAAAGTACTTCCGAGTAAAACTTTTTTTTGATTTGTAGTGGTATTCTTAAAGCCTCCAAGAAAAATTCCTTGTCCATTATTGTCGGCACCTACTACCAGGCGATGGTCTGTTAAAATTGATGGTTCCGAACATTTAATTGGTTTTGTAATTAGCTCCTCACTACTGCAGTGGTAGAAATAATTAGTATTAGAAAATGCAGGTCTATCGGGCGAACGACCGTCGTTGTTATCAAATTTATAAGCTAGCTCACTATCGACTCGCCGCTTAATAATTCGTTTCTCACCATCCTCATTTAATTTTTTGACTAAATTATCGGGGTCTGCACCAATTTTAATATCATGTTTATGAGTTTGACCTCCAGTTCTACGATCAATGTAAACATTTGCGAGTGGTGTCCAGTCTTTATTTAAATAATCGTAGTTTCCAACTAAACCTTCTAATCGTCTAAAGGTCATTTGCGGAGAATCGCCCATTTGGAATGAGTTAATTACTGATAGACCATGTGGTATTAATTGATAAGGGTAATCAATGATGCCAGGTAAGAGGAAATTATAATTGTCATAAAATCCTATAGCTTCAATGCCGACCGAGCTAGCAGAGCTGACGTCAAGTTTTCTAAATTCTCTGCCATAAATTTCTAAAAACCCTTGCTTAGAAAGTTCTAGATTACCATTAGAGTCAACTTGAATAACATTACTGCCCGACGAGTCAATCTCTACTGTTTTGCGGGATTCTGAGGATCCTTTGACGTCGATGACTCTTACTCGATGAAGTCGGCTCAGACCAGTCGTGTTTACTTGAAAATCTACTCCATCTGGATTCTTGAATACCGGGGAACGTATAGGACCTGCTTGGACAGCATATCCGTCGCTATCTTGGCCGGTAATTTGTAGTTGACCCGAGACAGTATTAATAGCACTTCTGAATTTGGATTCGAGTTTACCGAGGACCTTAACGTTTGAATCAGCTCCGCGTAAGTAGACCGAACCAGAGATAGAACCTTTTCCTTGAGTTATTAGTGCATCAAGGCGATTTTGAGGATCTTTCTGATAAATAAAGAGTGCAACGTTTTGATTGTGAACTAAACGAAGGCCTGAGAAAGAACCTTGAGTATTAATTATCAAATCATTTAAGACGGCATCGGAATCCAAATCTTTACTGATTCTTAATGTTCCTTCCTTTGTGTCGTCTCCAACGACTCTCACTGCTGAAACTACGAAAGGTACTCCAGGCACTGGAATCTGAGAATCTACTACTGTAGGACTAAATTCTCGATTGGAATCCTTTTGAAAAAATCCACGATAGTTTCTTGAATTATAAGGTGTACAGTCTCTAAGATTGCCTGATGTACAGACTTCCATGTGAAGAAATCTTCTTCGGCCCGTATCATCATTCCCTGTAAAAACGGTAGAGTCTAGAGCGTCGACATTTTCGTCAAATTTACCAAGTCGAACAGAGAATAAACCGTCAATAACCTCTACTTCAATTGGGTTACCGATCCATGGTATAAAGTTATTATCTTCAGAAGTTATGCTGAATCGCATGATGAATGTTTCTGGATTATTCGTACCGTAAGGAACACCTTTTTCATTCACCAAGAGACCTTGAAAGTTTATGACACCTCCCTCTATCGCTGAAGAATTGGCAAAACCATTACCAGTTAAATAGTAATTGAGAAGGAAAGTATAAAGCAGCATTTTCAAAAGCTTGACTAAGAGAAGCTTGTACTTGATAAACGTGCTACTTTTCGTGGGGTAATACAGATACATTACTTGATAAGTATGCAATAGCGATACCAAGTAGATAGTGGCCTGTTGTGTACTATTTAGTACATTTAAATAGTATTTAATAGTAAGGTTTCTATTAACGGTGTAGACTTGCTGGAGATGTACTCATGAGACATTTATTAATAGATGATCCCAAGATAGAGTCCCGAGCTATTCTTTGGAGGGTTTCTATAGTATTTGAAGATAGTTTTTGCTGTGGCGATTGTTCAGAATAAAGCATGATTTGCAGCCAAAGTAAAAATCTTGCTTGGAGTCGATTTTGGGTGGAAGTTTCCAAGTTTTTATAGAGTGCTGCCCATGTTTCGACCCAGTGAACTAGATTTTGCAGTGGAATCGATTGTTCAAGTAACAAGTTAATTTGTTTAATCAAATCCTCTGAATTTTCTACTTTCGCAATATTATTACTGATTTCTTGGATTTTTTTTCCCGTTATTTGAGAATCTTGCAAACTTTTGGAAAGTGAGACGATAATTTTTTCATAAGAGTTGTCTTTTTTTTGAATCTTCTGCTTTACGGATACCTCCGGTTTAGGTCCTGAGATTTGAGTCACTTTGGGGTCGAGTTTGAGAGCTTCCTGGTTATATTTATGCATTTTTAAGTAATCTTTTTTAGATTTGTAGATGGATGCCAGCTCTAGATAAAGTCGCGCACTTGGATGAAGTTCAGCGGCTCTTTTTATGGACTTATAGCGTTGGTTCTCGCGGCCAGCCAACTCTGATAGAAAGGCTTGTTGTAAGTATGCGTTATACGATTGAAAGTCAGAATTGCTAAATCGCGTACATTTCTTTATTTGTAGTAAAGCTAGCGTTAATTGGGGAGGTAAACCTTGGCTTTCATGAAGTAGTCTTCTTCTTCGAGGATTTTTTCGCGCACGTAATTGCTCCCAAGGGTTTAGTTGTGGCAATTTCAACCCATATTCTGAGACTTGTAATACTGCGTTTAGATAGAAATTATAAAACTTTGAATCCAGTTTTACCGACTCTTGGTGTTCTAACCTCAGAAACTTGGTTTGGAACAGAAAAAATGCTGCGTTAGCTTGTTTTAACTCATTTTTATTTGGTAGAAGCCATCTATTCGTAGAAAATTTAAGACTCAAATCTAGAGAGTATCCTTCTTCTTCTGAGGCTTGGTTCAAATGATATAGAAAGTATTCTAAATTTGGCAAACTTAGGCTACGCATCAGGCGGGTTCGGCTAAATTTTATTCCTGATCTGAGAGCTTTAGACCATTGTCCTTTTTTTATTTGTAAATGGAACGAAATTAGATCCATCAATACCAAAACAGCTGGTTGCTGGATTCTTACTCTTTTGACCAAGTCATATAATAACTGTTCTTGCTCGTCAACTGTGGCTGAATCATAGAGAATATCGTGTAATCGTACAGAGAATAATTTTATTAAAAGTATGTTTCGTAGATTCGATGGTGGTCTGGAAGAAACATCTTTTAAGTAGTTTTCCCATAGGTGGTAATCAATTACATTAATTGGGGAGGATTGGCCGATAAATTTTGACCTATTAGTTTCCGCAAAAATTTTGTTCGAACCCTGAATATGAAGAAATACCTGCATGAAAACAAGGCAATAGATCGTTGTAGTCGTTAAGGATAATAGTTTTTTTACTTGCATTGATTCGCCGAAGTATATAACATTCCGACGCTATTTTGTTCTTCAAATAATAACTTGTGGCTAGGATGTGTAGAGGAGAGTTTGATGCGGAAGTTTTCAACCAGTGATTTCAGAGAGAAAAAAATACAGAAACAAAAAATCACAATGTTGACGGCCTACGATTTTCATTCTGCGTTAACTTGCGACCGAAATGGTATTGATACAATTCTTGTTGGCGATAGTCTGGGTCAAATGATTCAAGGAGATCAAGATAATCGTTCGGTTACGATTACGGAGATGATGTATCACACTCGTTTAGTTTGTAAGGGTGTTCGTCTTTCTTATGTCGTCGCTGATATGCCATTTGGCTCATACGAAACTCCTGAACAAGCTATAGAATCCGCTAAAATTTTGACGGAAGAAGGTGGTGCTAATGCTGTTCTGATGGAAGGACGGGAGGTAACAGATTCTGTTCAAGCAGTTGTCGAAGCTGGTATACCAGTAGTTGGCTTAGTTGGTATGAGTGTAGACAGAATACAAGAGCTTGGTCCTTACAGTTCTAGTTCGAGCAAACCAAAAGAAGAGTACGAAAAAATACTTTCCTCAGCCAGTGTTTTAGAAGAAGCAGGTTGTAGTGCCTTGGTTCTTAGAACGATTCCAGCGAGTTTAGCGAAAACCATTACACGAAGGTTGGAGATACCTACCATCGGAATCGGTGCTGGGCGACATGTGGATGGACAACTCCTCCTGTATCATGACATGATGGGTATTATTGACGACTTTAACCCTCGTCATGTTAAACGGTATGCACGTGTTTCTCAGGTTATGATTCAAGGAGTGAAATCTTACATTTCTGATGTGGAGAAAATTGTCTATCCAGGTGATGATTACAACTACTAACCGTTTTTCGTTAGTAGGTAAATGTTTCCATGTGCATGGAATCCAAAGTTTGCCTCATAGTCCGCCATTGCATCGTTCTGGTTTCGCTTTAGTCGAGATCCTTGTGGGCACCTTAATAACGGTCATCGCGATGGCTGCACTTTATTTTTTCTTTGTTTCAGGTGCGCGACAAGCGAACTCAGGTACCGATAAATTGCAAGCTTTTCACCGGCTCAGAATCGTTATGGAAACTTTGAAAGATGATATTCGTGAGGCCGTTGAATTCGAACAGCCACAATTAAACGGAGGTCCATCCAACAAATTAGAGTTTCAAAAATTTATTACATCTTTGGAAAATGTTGGTAAAGCCGAAGGTGTTGGGCCTAGAACTCGAAAAGTGACTTACGCATTTGATAATCAAGAAAAAAGACTTACAGGTGTTTATGCTGATGAGGTTGAACTAATCAATACTCAGTTATTTGAAAATGTAGAGTTTGAAAGATATTCGATGGGTGATCGTATTTTTGTTAGATTAAACTTTACTGTCAAAAGAGATGCAAAAAATTCTAAAAACTTAGTTTCAATTTACCAGACCGTCGGTGCAAGACATGTGAACTCTCGGCGTACCCAAAAATTTTGGTTCAGCTTTCCAGAGACGATTCCAAAAAGAGAAATTGAGTAATGGGAAAATTTCCTAAAGCTAAAAAGCATCTAGGGCAGAATTTTTTGCATAGCCCAGGAATGCTTCAAAAGTTGATTAGTTCCGTTAAATCTGATGGTGGGCAGAATTTTTTAGAAATTGGTCCGGGCACAGGTGCAATGACGGTGCATCTGAATTCTTTCGCTAAGAATCTATTATTAGTTGAGCTTGACCAAGATATGATGAAAATTATCGATGGAGTTGATTCGTTAGAGGATGTGAATAAATTAAATAAATCTTTCTTAAATCTTCAAGAAAGCCAAATACTAGACTTTCTTCCTTTGGGTTACGATATTATTGGAAACTTACCTTATTATATAACCAGTCCTTGTATTGAACATGCTCTAATGAATCTACGGGAATGGAGAAATGCATATTTTATGGTGCAGAAGGAAGTCGCTCAAAGGATTTTGTCGAAGCCAAATTGTAAGGAGTATGGACGTTTGAGTGTGTTCTGCCAAATACAGGCACAAGTCAATATTATATCTAATGTTCCTCGAGGTTGTTTTCAACCTGTACCTAACGTGGATTCATCTTTCATAAGGTTAACTCGTATTTCCTTGTTGAACGAATTGCAGCTAAAACATACGTTGAATTTAGTTAGAGTAGGATTTGGACAGAGACGTAAGCAGTTACTCGGCTTGTTAAAAAAGACTTATCCTGATATTGATTGGCAATTAGGTATGCAAAAGCTTAATTTATTAAAAACTTTTCGAGCCGAGAATCTTTCTGTCGAACATTGGATGAAACTTGCCTGTTGGTCATTAGAGAAGGCGTGTTAAACTACATAAATGCGTCATTATGTAAAGTTTGCTGTAGCCTTGATGTTTATCCAATGTCTATTTGGAGAAGGTCTACGTGTAGAGATAAATTCTATAAGCCAGGCCCAATTTCCAGAAATTGATATTAATTTTACGGTTTATGATCAATCTGGGCGAGCTTTACAAGATGTTCAAAGGAAAAATATCACTTTAAGTGAAAATGGTTTGAACGTGTCAAATTATCATATGGAAATTAGTAATGATCCAGTGGAACTAGCACTTGTCCTAGACGATTCGGGTTCAATGCATTACAACTTAAAGCTTTTAATCAAAGCTGTAAAAAAATTTATAGGATTTCTTGAGGGTAGAGACCGCGCAGCCATTTATAGTTTTTCGGATACAGTAAAATTATTACAAAACTTCACAAATCGAAAACCTGACTTAACGGATAGTTTGGAAAAACTAAAGGGTTATGGCGCAACTGCCTTATACGATGCAATATATCAAGCAGCCGAATCACTAAGCGAAACCAAGAAGACGGCAATTGTGGTTTTATCAGATGGTATCGATCAGAATAGGGATAATACAGGTTCGATTTCGAACAAGTCGGCTATAGATGCCGTAACATTGGCAGTACGAAAAAAAATTCCAATTCATACGATTGGACTTGGACGTAGAATTAACCGTCAAGAATTGAAAGATTTTGCTAGACTTTCGCGAGGAGCATTCTATTATGCACCCACAGCGACACAATTGTCTGACCTGTATGCACTCATTGCTCGCAATTTAAAAAGTGATGTAAAAATTAAATATATTTCTCCGAATGATAAAAAAGATGCGACCTATCGGAACTTGGATTTAGAAATTCGCTCAAGAAATTTGTCGGGTCGTATTATTGGAAATTATTTCACACCAGGCCGGTTTATAATGGAGACCAAAGGATTTGGATACGAAGCTAAGAAACCCAAGGCAAATAGGGATTCCCAGATTAAAATTCTTCTCACAGATGATAATGGTATTCAGAAAACCGGGGGTAAGGAGTTTTTGAACAGCTGGATAAACCAGTTAGGAAAGTAGGGCACGATGGACGAGGAGAACAAGGGCAAAATTGCTCTTCTGTCGCAAAAGAAGAAAGAGAAAGAACTCGAAGAAATTGAGGAAGAACTCGATTTGGTTGAAAAAGTTAT
>JAYZAC010000131.1:0-8052 GCA_036339875.1 bacterium
CAGATTTTCTGTAAACTCTTCTTCTCCAAACTTCTCCTCAACCCATTCGCTTAGCGGAACTAACTTTTTTGATTGAGTTAAAGCTATTATCTGATAGAAGCAGGTAGTCGTGTGTCTACTTTCCTTTTTCCAGATACAATCAATACCAATTTGTTTAATGTCGTCAAATGCTAGATATTTACTTTTTGTAGGTTGTTTTGCTGTTTCTTCTATTTTGTAAATCATTCGATCATTCTGATCAATAATCAAATAATCGTTGATTCTGCTGATTTTGTAGAAACCGACTATACTGAGTACAAGGGTAACGACAAATGTTTGCAGGAAGAGTTCAAAGAAAATGAGCATTTTGAATATGGATGCTACTAGAAAATAAAAGCCAATAATTGCAGGCCAAGACCATGCAAACTTGTCAAACCAATACTCTCTAAGACTTTCAAAGTCGATTTTGAGTTCTGTATTGGAAAGCTTCTCGGCTTTCATTGGAATACCAACGTTGACAGACATACCTGAATATTCCATCCATTGATCTTCAATCATGACTGAATGTTCACAGTCTTGACCCCGTGCCTTTTTAGTTTTTTTTCTTTTCATTTCGGGTACCCTAAGCGCAACAACTACGTCATTGATGAACGAGAGCTATTTTATCAGTTCATAACAAATAAATTTAGTACATTAATTTGCCCCACAAATAGGACAGACTGTTAGCTTACTATCATAATCACTGCCGCAATTAGCGCAGTTCTTATATGAGAATTTTATTAGCATATCTAAGCCGCAATTCGAACAAAGATTAGTTGTGGGATTTACTACCGAGAAATTGCAATTTATGCATGTGACTGAGTGTTCATTATGATCAAGTTTAGGTTTATCGGTTTGCGAAATTTCCTTGGGTGAATCTTTCTGAACAATGTAAAGATCTAAGCCACAATATGAGCATATATTTGTACCCGGATCTTTTGATGATTTCTTACAATTTACACAAACGACTTTTGATACGACTTTTGATCTTTTAAATTTTGAAATCTCAGTATAGATGTAATATATGCCCCATAAGAGAATCCAGAAACCTAATTCCAACGCGTCAAAGAGATTTTCCAAATCCACACCTTTGGCTAAGTAATCAGCCCTGTCATAAACTATTTGGTTCCATTAACAATTTAACCGATTAGAAAAATTCTTACTGCAATAATAATTGGCACTAAAATAACGCTAAGAATTACAAGCCAAGCAATGGTAATCCAAAGGATTTTTAAAAAGTTCCAAAAGCTTCCTAACAATAATTTTCGAACTGGTTTCCAAAATACTAATGGGTCATCCCAAAATATAAATCCGCAATTTGGGCAAACCCAAGCGATCATAGAAAACCTGCGATCGTAATCAGAATTAAAAGAAACTTACTTGTTTTATTTGTCTTCAGACACAGAAAACGAGTATAGCGATCCCGTTTACATAATTAAATAGAGAAGTTGATTTTAACTACCTAATGGATAATTAAAGATCAGTAAATTTGATAGCGGAGTGGCTATCCAATAGCGAAAAAAGGTAGCTTCTAGTTTAAAGTTGGTTGATAATCTAATCAGAATTAGTTCCGAGTGAAATCTACAGATCGGTTAGAGACAGAAGTTTGACTAAAATGAAAAAAATAATCTTTAAATTTGAGGATTATGACTACTCTTTATTCACAATAAAAGAGGTGTATCAACATCTTCGTCATTACGCGGCTACGAAAAGAAAAATCGATAATAATGAAATTGATTACAATCCAAAAACACTGCGAGAAATAAAAAAATCTACTGAATATGGAATCGAATGTTGGAAAAACTCATATGAACTCAAAAAACGCGAATATGAAAAAGTAACAACACTTTCTTCTTCTGATGAGTACCAATATGAATTCGATTTATTGGAGTATTTTACTGAGCAGGTGACTCTTCATTCAATAGATAGTGAAGAGATGTCCAGACTGGTTCAATGGATGGAGTTGCCCAATGGAATAATAGAACTTCTAACTGAAATGGAGGAAAAGCTTCATCTATTGGCAGAACAAGGTGACGAGAAGTTACAGTTCAAACTTGGTTGGTCTTATAACTATGGCTCAATTGGTCTTGTCCAAGATCACAAAGAATCTTGTAAATGGTATGAGAAAGCAGCGGAACAAGGCAATACGGCAGCACAATTTCGCTTGGGTGTGATGTATAGCCTTGGAGAAGGTGTAACTCAAGATCTTATTAAGGCGCATATGTGGTATAACATCTCGGTTCATAGCGGAGAAGCGGATGTTCCCTCTAAGCGACGTATTGCTGCTCAACAGATATTTCCTATTGAAATTGAAGATAAATTTTCTGAGAAAATGACTTCTGCAAAAAGACTAATAGCTCAGCAAATGGCGCATGAATGGGTTGAAAACTTTGAGAAGAAAAAGAAAAGATAATCTCTATATTTTAGATCATTGAATGTATTGTAGATATTACAGTCACACTAAACTAGTCAACCCGACTCTAATTAAAGCACTGAATCCCCTATTGAATTACCCTAAGATGAAAATTCTAACTGCAATAATAAGTGGTACTAAAATAACGCTAATAATTACAAGCCAAGCAATGGCAATCCAAAGGATTTTCAAAAAATTCCACAGGCTTCCTAACAATAATTTTCGAACTGGTTTCCAAAATACTAATGGGTCATCCCAAAATATAAACCCGCAATTTGGGCAAACCCAAGCGGTCTTAGAAACTCTGTGATCGCAAACATCGCATTTGAACGAGTCGTATTTATTGTATTTGGCTTCAGACATGTAGATGGATTATAACCACTTCGTCTGTGTAATTTAAGAAGGATTTACGACTAGTTTTATAAACTCTCTTTAATTGTTATCGTGGATTAGGTCAAATTGACTCTGTTGATGGTAGTTAATCTCTGCTTTAGAGGAAGTATACCCTTCTTGAAAGAACTGTCCTAATTTACTTGTAAATGTTGGCTCGATTAGACTAATCGCGGTTTTCATTGAACCATTGTAGCGTGTATACCTCAACTTACCAGTTAAGTACATTTTAGGTCGTATAAAAGATGTGAGAGGTACATTGTGCTTAGCCAAGTACTTATAATCTTTATTGCCTTCATACATTGCACAGCTTTTAGCTTTTTTACCTAAGAGTATATCGAAAGGTTTACCAGATTCGATAGCTTCGATGATGCGCTTGTCTGTATCGTTCTCGTTTACTATCTTATACTTCTTCACGATAATTTTTAATCGCTCTATATAGTTACATGGGTCGGCTTCCCAGCTACCCCAAAAGCGTTCGATTTTCATTCGAACAACCTGGCCCTCTTTAACGATCAGATCGGCATGCAAGCTGTTAATGCTCATTAGTAAAATTAATAAGATTAAGTAATTCATTTTGCTCCAAACTTTCACAACTTTGGTTGAAGTTAAGTATTAGAGGATGTGTCAATATGAATATCCCTGATTGAAGTAGTTTGATAAGTTTTAAATGTTATATCCATTGTTTTACTTATTTTTAGAATAGCTCCCTGTAGGTATTATTGATTAGACTTCTGCAGGGGGTCATCACCGAAGCGATTAGCACCTTTGGTTCCTTTTTTAACAAGTAGAATGATTAACAGAATTAGAACAGTCAACGTAAATAGACCATTATCTATCTTTCGGACAACAATAAACCAAAACAGCCAGGCTCCGTGGAAACCGCAATCTTGAATACGTTTCACTATGAGGCATAAATTGGTATACATAAGAACTGGTATAAGCAACAAAAAAGTAATCACAAGACCTGATTTAGATATACCGATGAGAGAAAAGAAATAGTAACTAGAAAATCCAAATACTAAACTAAATAGATTGATATATAAAAGTCCTGTTATATATTCTTGACGCCCCACTCGCCCAGACGCAGTCAATAGTAATTTTCGATATTTTTGATAGTTATTCCCGGCCTCGGTATTGTTGCGATCTATATCGGTTTTTGGTTTAGAAATAGCCGCTTCAGAGCTTTTGATTTCATTTGATCTTACAGAGATTGAATCATCTACATTGAAATTTTTACCTTTTATATATCTGCTATATAGATTGACTGTTGAATTCCTATATTTCAAAAGCACAAGTACTACAATCAGAACAATCCATTCTAAAAAAACCACTAGTGAATTAAAAAAATACCTACTGGAGTCAATCAAAACATCGTCTTCATATATTTCTTCAGAAGTTAATAGATCACCAAATAAGAAACTTTGAGAATAGTATGAGGAGAGTCCATTTCTCTTATTATCAGTGTAAGCAATTTCAGACAGTAGATCTCCGCTCTTATTATACTCGCGGCTAATCCCATGCTTATTACTACCTATTATCTCCTCCTCTTTCCAAATACCAATTATTTCGTCAGTTTTTTCATCCCAGTAGTAACCAATCCGAAGTGATTGTAATTCTACACCTTGATCATAATCAGTCTTCCTATTAAGTAGGCGTGAATGGGTATCAGAGTAATATGAAACCATGCCATGCCTTTTCCCTTGTTTGAATTTGCCTTTAGATTGGAGATAGCCATTTTCAAAGTAAGCTGTGAATTCTCCGTTGGCTGTATCATCTACGTAGTTACTGACGATTTGAATTTTATTGGAATTTTCGTGGTAGTAAGTTGCAGGACCATTACGTTTATCATTTTTGAATGTGAGACGACGGGTGTCGTTACCTTTTTCATCAAAATACGAGAAAATCCCGTTCCTACTATCTTTTATGAAGTGACCTTGACTCGAAATCTGCCCGTTTTCGTGATAAAGAATAACCTTACCGTGTATTTTGTCTTCAGAGAACGGAATAAGTGACTTTAATTTTCCGCTGGGATAGAAGGATTTTACCTCTCCCTCTCGCTTTCCATTAAAAAATTTGGTAGTTCTTTTTAAGCTTCCATTAGCGAAATAGTCAAATGAATCACCGTGTAGTTGGTCATCAACAAAAAACTCTTTTTTTATCAACTTACCTTGTTTACTATATTGTTTTGCTACGCCATTCTTTTTGTCATTTATAATTTCAAAGGCTGCATCGAGTGATCCATCATATCGGTAAGTTTTTATTAGGCCTTCCTTTATTCCATTTTTGTAGGGTGTGATCTGATGTAATCGCCCGTTTTTATAAAATATTTTTGAAATTCCGTGTCTTTTACCTTGTGTAATTTGAACATCATGCTTGATACCCTCAAGGGTAAATATTGCTTGTCCGGTTATGGGTTGTTTTGTTCTCTTGTCTAACCAAGTATTATCGTCAGTTAAGATTAACTGACTTGCGTTGTACACTCCATTACTATTGTGTGTGTTGAGCTTAGTATTATTGTGATTTGCAGCCGTCTCATAGGACCCGTCATTGAGTCTTTTTTTGACTCGCTCAAAAAACTTTGGAGCTTTAGGATTTTTTAAATATTTGGCTAGAGCAAAATGCCTGAGAGCTGCGTTTAGACTATTTCGATCGCCAAGTTTTTCGTAAAGAAGACCTGAGTTAACTAGAGCAAAAGTATGCAGCAACTCATTTGGGTTTTTTTTCCGTATAGCTTTTTGATAGAATTCTAGTGCTAATTTATGATCTTTAGTATGACTACTACCATCATCTAATTTTCCAAAATGATATGCTTGACCTTTTATACAGAAACCTGATGGGGTAGATTTCTCTACTGCTTCATCAAGAAGCTCTCTAAGCCGTGCACTTTTATTTTGTTTTGTAGTCCTAGATTTCAACTCAGCAAAATACAATTTCCACAACACATCTTTCAGTCCAAGACTGCGGGCCTTTTCATAGAACGAGATTGCTTTCTCAATATTCTTATTCTTCGAATGAATATCACCTTGAATCATAAAAGCTTCAGGGATCTCATCCGCTATCGCCTTTTTCAGATACTCTAAATATCTATCATCGAGGTTTGAGTAATAATAGTACATACTCTTATAGTAGTTACCGTACGGATCATTAGAGGCTAACATCTTATCTGCCTCTCGATTACATTCTTCAGCTGAAAATGAGTGTCCATGCTTGCGTGTACAAAAAGCATCAGCCAGTACTTTTTGATCATAACTTTTTGATTTAGCTCTATTAGTAAGAGTATCTATGACGGTATCTGATAACCAGCCGTAACGATTAAAAAATCCAGTCAGCATAGGGCTTTCTATATCTTGAGCAAAACCATTCAGAGACATATTTCTAAGTGCTAGATAGTCTTTTTTGATCTCATAAGATTTTAGAAGGTAGCCATAGGTGTTAGTTAATTCGAAATTTTCATTTTTAGTATCTTGCTTCAAAGCTTTTTTAAGAGAATTAATTGCGGCTTCATATTTTTTAGAAAGATAAAAATAGACGCCCTGAAAGTAATTTTTTTCGAACTCACTATTGGAATACTTTAAAAAACTTGGCATTAAACCTTTAGCAACTTTGAGTTGCGGCTGAATATTGCCAAGCCAAGGTGAACCTACAGTTGGAGTTCGTTGTTCTAGATAGTAATAAATACCAAAACGTAATGCTTGTAACATTAAATCGCGTTCAATCTCTGATAAATCTTTTTTTACAGAAAGCGAAGTAAAAAGCTCGAAATACCGCTTATTTTTAATAGCTTCTACGAAAAGATCAGCAGCTTCGTTGACAGTTTTAACTTTAATCTTTGATATGATTTTCTTTCTGGCTTTTCTTAAGCCAAACTTAAGTGCTTTTGTATAAAATTTTTGAGCCAGTTCGCTTTTGAGACCACGTTTCTTTTCAGCGATATTACCTAGTCTGTAGTAGGCCTTTGGATTTTTTCCTTTAGCAGCCTTTTTATACCACTTCATGGCCGATTTGAAGTTTTTATTTTTACGAAAATATTCTCCAATCTTGAACTGGCTTTCAGTATTCCCATTTTGTGCTAACTTTTTATGCTTTTTAAGATTAAATGCCGACACATTGCCTGGGACTAGGGCTAGCATAATTGACACTAGCATCACCATCATAGTTTTAATAGAATTGAGTGAAGTGGGCTTAAAACGTTTCATAGACAGAGTAGTTAAGATCGCTGAATAGTATAACCAGTGAACAGTGTTAAAATAAAATTACCATTTACAAGGATCTAATATTTATTATTAACTTCTAGCCATTAGTAAAGTTACAGTTATAAAAAAGCCTGAGGTCTGACGTACTCTCTATGCAGCTAGTTCTGAGAAAGCTTCTATTTCTATATGTTGAATCGTAATCTGATGATCAATATTCAATCCACTGAGCATAAAGGATTAATACTATTTTTTATTCAATTTCGGTGATCCATTTTTGATTTTTTTCGTAACCCAATTCAATTAAAAGTTCACCACAGATTCGATTAAAGGTTTCTGCCAGTGGTCGATTAAATTCCCGTTTCCAGCGAGACTGACTGGTTTTATAAAGAGCTTTATTTACTTGGTTGGCACTGGCTTCATCGGCTAAATTACGTTCTTTATTGTAAAATTCAAGCAGGTCCGAATAGTAAGTTTCATTCAGCAATGACATTAGTCGTTTAACGGCCTTTTCGGGTTGTTTAACTAAGTCCTCATAGCGAATTTCTATATATTTTTCGCCTATGATGGTTTTTTTACTACAGCCTGCAGAGACCATATTTTTCCATAGCTCACAGGCCTTTGCCGGGTCTTGGGTGTAGAGGGGTACCTCGCCTGTAGCAAGATCAATCCAATTCTGTGAAAGCAAGCTGCAAACGACATCACGACCATCCCTAACAACATGAATAATAGGACTTTCAGGAAATAATTCATGAATACTATCAAAATGAAAACAATTCGAAGGAGTTTTTTCTGCTAGTCTCGCTTTACTGGACTGTGTAAAATATTTTTCTGTGATTTGTAACCATCCATCTACAAAAATATTGCGGATCTCGTTTATATTTTTCTCTAATAATCCGTAATGGCTATGTTTTTTCATATTCTCGTATAGTTGAAACCATGGAGATCCAACTGCTAATTCAGGACCACAATAAATTCTTGGGTGACTATCGAGTATTACTCGAACTAAGGTAGTACCAGAGCGTGAGGCACCACCTA
>JAYZAC010000132.1:0-7557 GCA_036339875.1 bacterium
AACAGAATCGAACTGTCGTAGCCAGCTTGGAAGGCTGGTGCTTTACCACTAAGCTACACCCGCATGTCGGTCATGCAGGATTCGAACCTGCGACCCCTGGTTCCCAAAACCAGTACGCTAGCCAGACTGCGCTAATGACCGAACACGGAAAAAGTAAGCACTTTTACCAGAATAGGGCTGGGATATTATCAAACAGATTAAACCTTGTCAACGACCGTAATTCAGTCTCTCAACAAGGAATTCAGAAAGACCCACTTCTCGCATTGCACGCTGTGCATTTTCAATTGGGTACTCACCGCGCAAAAAAGTAAAATTTTTCTGCTTTAGATCTAACAAAACTCCAGAGACGCGCGTGTCACTATCCCGAGGTTGGCCACATGAACCTACATTGATAACAATCGTCTCCCCTCTCTGCTCCGCATAGCTGTAAGCTGTGAAACTATCAGGAGTCTGGAACATACCCCCCTGAGAGGCTAAATTAAACTTTGGCTGATGAGTATGACCATAAAAACACAACGCAACCTTATCTTCTTCACCCTTGGCAAGATTTTCAAAAGTCGGATCATCCGGAAAATACGACCACGCTTCGTAATCTTTTGGATGTGCATGAGTCAATAGAATCTTAACACCTGAATATTCGACGGTATGTTTCAAAGGTAAAGACTTCAACCAATCCAAATGATCTCTCTTCAATTGACCCTTAGCCACTAGGATACTCTCAATCGCATAGGACTGATAGTGCAACATTGACATTTTCTCCACAAGAGCATGATCATGATTACCTGCCAGATTGATCTCACAATGCTGACGAACAAAGTCAATACATTTTCGTGAGTCAGCTCCATAACCTACAATATCACCTAGACACCAGAAGACCTCCGCTCCCCTTGATTTGAGCATTTCATAGGATCTTTGCAAACCCTGTATATTCCCGTGGCAATCACTAAATATTCCAATTTTCATAGGCTATTGTGTCACATTGTATCAGTTTTACTCTAAGGGAGGCATACATTTAAGATACACTTCGCAATAAATCTGTTAATAAGATTATTGTTGGAACATGCTATACTTCTCGACTGTCTTTAATCACTGATGTTATTTTGACAGAATATAAATGATGAACTCTCCAAAATTTGCAATCCTAAGCATTACAATTATTAGCTTCAGCTTGCTCGCTGGATGCGTTGAATTAATCAATAAAAGTCCATCTGGCTCAAAATCTGTTGGTGAACAGACCATTAATCTGAGCTCCTTTGAGCCCTTCGGTCAATCATATGAACTAAATCGTATTCAGGCAATTCTACATACCGATGACCTATTATGGTTGGGGACTCCCGATGGATTATATACTTTTAGTTACCCATCGATGGAAATGGAGATTCCGGATGGCGCGCCCTATCTTAAGGGTGAAAGCATAATTGGTTTACTAAGTGATTCTAAAGGAACAATTTATGCCAATAGCCAAAAAACAGGACTTCATGCTTTACCCAAAGGAGATTTAGAATTTTTTTCCACCGGTTCGAGCAGAATAAGGGCTATGATTCTAAATCCTAAAGGAGATGCTGTTTACTGCGCAACTTCACATGGCGTAGATATCTTTGAAAACAATGCATGGCGAAATATTAAGATCAAGAGTGACAGTAAATTTGCTTCTCAAGCCAATGACGTAACTTCTATTGCCGTTGACAATAAAGGCCAATACTGGCTGGGAACGACCTTTGGCGTGTATAGGATGAAGAGTGAAAATAAATTTGATTTTTTATTCGGCGACTATCAAATTGTTCAAAGCAATATGATTATAGACGAGCGCGGTAATTCTCCATTAAGCGGTAATCTTTTATACTCGATTACTTACTCACCTCAGACTAATCGTTTGTTATTAAACTCGAACGGCGGGCTATCAATAATAAACTCTCCAGAAAATTATAAAAATAAGAATACATGGGTCAGCTACACTGGGGATCACACTACCAGTCGCATGATCAATGGACAGATAGAATCTATTCCAGTGAAAGGAAACTCTCCATTACCGAATAATTTTATCAAACTCAGTATAGAAATTGGCGATAGTTTATTCATAGGTTCTGATGAAGGTTTGGCTAAATTTGATAGAAAGACGAACCTATGGAGTTTATATAATATCGATAATCAACTTAGCGGTGATCAAGTTCTAAGTCTATACAGTCTAGAACAATCGGGAGAGCATCTGCTGATGGTAGGTACATCGGGTGGCTTGAGTATTTTAAAGATCAATTCGAGTCGAACTAAGGAGGAATCCTAAAAATGAAATTAAATACCACTCGTTTCGGGGAAATTGATGTCCCTGAAGAAGACGTCATTATTTTTCCCCAGGGCATCTTAGGTTTCAATAAGCGATCACGCTACGTAATCCTTAACGATCCTTCTACGGAACCTCTCAGATGGCTTCAATCTTTAGAGGACGAAACCCTTGCTTTCGTAATAATAGATCCTCTGCGATTTCGAAGTGAATATACCGTTGATCTTTCTGATGAAGATGTCTCCGCTCTCGAGTTGAATGGACCTGAAGAAGCCATCATTTATGCCATTGTAGTTATCCCCAAAGATACACCAGAAAAAATGACTGCAAATCTACAAGGCCCCGTCGTTATTAATGCCGCCAAAATGATAGCAAAACAGGTTATCTCGACAAATCTCAAACACAAATTGAAGCATTTTGTTTTGCAAGAAATGAAGGACATGCTAGCCCATAGTCAAAAGAAACTTGGTAAGGTTAGCCTTAATCTAAATCGTAAATCTAAAGGTAGTACCCAATTAGATGGGGAGGCCTAAATGTTAGTACTCACCCGAAAAAAAAATCAGAAAATAATGATCGGCGATGATATTGAGATTACAATAGTAGATATTCGTAATGAACAAATCAAACTTGGTATCAGCGCGCCAAATCATATTAAAGTATTCCGTAAGGAAGTATACGACGCAATTCAAGAAGAGAATAAGGCTGCAACCGAAAGTGTTTCACCAGAGCAGTTAAAAGGTCTGTCGGACCTTTTTAAGGGCTGATATTCGCTTTGAGTGAGATTTCCGCGTAAAATCACTGAATTCTAGGAATTATCTACAGCGTGTCCACTAAAGGATTCCTCACCATGGAACTTCCACTGCAGTAATCGCTTGAGTGTGAATTTTTCATTAAGTCTTTGAACAAGGTATAACCGGTCATGATCTTGATTGCGTATAATGTTCTCAAGTGTTTGGATCTCTTTACGCAAAGCCAAATTTTCTTTCTTTATAAACAAATTCTCTTCTCGAAGATGATGGAGATCCTGCATTTCTAATTCTCTTAATCTTTTTTCGATATTTTCTTTAGAGTCTTGAGATGAATGGAGATTTTGTGCCGAGCCTTCCCTGCCAGATGTAAAACTGCTAGTCTCCTGCGAAGAAAGAGGGTAAGGCGCATCAAATTGTCGATTTAAGTTACCAGAGGTTCGGGGCTCTTTTCGTGTATGAGGATTCCAAGCATGATCATAGTCGGCCATTCTAACTTCGCCGCTCTCATCTCTTCTTAGACGTTCGAACCCCGGAATCTGTAATCGTGTATCTCGAGGAGTATGAACCTTAGCTTCGTGTATGGGAGGAGGTGTAACCTCATCAGAGGATACTTCATTAGAATGTGACTCCTCTTGATCATCGATAGCTATCTGAGACCATTTAGGACGTTTAGAACTGGGTACACCTAAACTAAGTTTACTCGGAGCTCCCGAATCTAGAGTCGGAGTCATTTCTTCTTTCCATTGCTCCGATTCTTCGGATTCCACAATTCCACTAGGATCATCCTGCTTTTTTGAACCGACATTTTGATCCACAAATACTTCTTTTAGATTCGCAAGATCTTCTTGACCGTATTCAAAATTTCCTTCAGAATCGCGAGACAATCCAAGAATCGAAGCAATAGAGTCTTCAATTTTTTGAAATTCAGTTAAAGACAAGTTTAGTTCCGCAGCAACTTGATAACTATTCATCCACACTCCTTAAGATTGACCCTAAAGATATCGACAAAAATAGTCTTATTTTTATAATTTTTGTATGATTATGTGCGTCTAATTATCTTCCGAGCAATAATCGTCTAGAATCTTTGTTGAATTGATCATCTCTGCGAAAGCGACCCGCGAAACCAGCCAACACTTCTTGAATTCTACTATCAATCTTCTTGATTACATTTTGTGTATTACTTTCTCTACTATTGAGATTTTTTTGAACCGTATCAAGTTGACGTTTCTGAATTCTTAGAGCAGATAAGGTGGCTTCCAAAGAACTTCTTTGAGTTGAATTGTTAGTGAGACTCTGCTCAATACTGAGAATTTTACGATCGATAAGCTCTTTATCTCTAACTAGCCTCAACTTATCTTGCTGTATTCTTTTTAATTCTAGATTCTGTGTATTTTTGAATTTACGCAAATTTATTATCTCTCGGTTGGTAACATTTTTATCTTCAACTTCTCGAGTACCTCTTCCAAATGCGCGTCGGTTAAAATCTTCTTTTTGTACTTGAGTTCGAAGATCTACCGATAACCTCTTTTCTCTCTCATCAATAAGCTCTCTGCGATTCTTAAAATCCGATGCTAAACCATCCAGTTTTTGGCGTTGTAATAAGGTACTTGATTGTACTTCTCGACGATAATCATCTTTCCAACTTTCAACGACTTTTCCAACCCCCTGAATAGTTCGACCTCCTTTGAAGATTTGAAAGTCGGCATCCTCACCTGGATTTGCAACTCTATTCAAGTAATCCTGCAACACTGGCTTCCCATTTCCACCTATATTTTTTGTATTAGTATGAACATTCTCTTCTGGTCTAGAATCATTCAAATTTGGTACAAGAAATTCCTCAAATCCCGTCCCCCGAGATTGTCGTAATTGACCTTGAATCTTTTTAAGATTTTTTAATTCCAATTCTTTATGACTCAAAGCATAAGAAGGACTTTCAAGATTTTTACTATCAAAAATCACTTTACTGTACTCTGGTCGATTAATTTCTCTAAAATTAGAACTTAGAATCTGATTATTTTTGCGATCCATAGAAGCCTGCTGTCCTCGTCTTAGAAAAATAGGTCGAATTTTCAAACCTCTCTTATTAACCCTAACCACTCCCTCAAAAACTCTAACGCGAGATTCATTTTTATGGGAAACTTCAAAAGCTGTACCTCTAACTGCTACCAGAAAATTAGGAGTTGTGACCTCAAATCGTGATAAACGTTTTTGGACCACACAAAAGACACTTCCTGAGTTTAGAAAAATACCCTCGAAGCCAAATTCTAAAGAACTATTAGCATCAATTTGTAACTGACTTCCATCCACAAAAATCACTTGCGCTCGACTAGTTTCCGGCAACTCAACAATATCACCCTGAAATACATCAAACTCAGTTTCTATTTTTCTTCTTTCAAACTGCCCTGGCCTCGTAAGTAGACTATATACCTCCGGTCTTAGCTTACCTCTAAGCTTAACCTCTCGTGAATTCAATTGCTCCAATGGAGGATCTACTGCATAAACTGATAACAGGTACCATTGACCATCTCTCTTTTGATAAAGCCCATCTCGATATAACTTAAATTGTCCTTCTGGCTTCAAATCGACAGTATGATTAGAAATATACAAACTACCTTTGAAATCTGAACTTGTTTTAAACTGATCTCCCGACCTTATACTTATATCAGCTTTTATTTGAATCCATTTTTTATTACCTTCGGACTTCATGAAAATTGAACCATTCATCAATCTCATAAACCCCTGACTAGCCCCCAAAATAACGCTTTGAAAGACTATTAAAAGAAGTAAAGCTCTAAAAATACTGATCTTCATATTCGCCTCTCAACCTAAAATTTAATCAGAGCTGAATACTTGCACCTACATAAGCCATCGTCTCATAACGATCATTAACCTCAAAAACTTTATGTCTCTCACGTTCCCACTTGTACCCCGTATGCAAACCAAATATTCGTCTTGGTTTATATTCTATCCTTAAATCTCTAGCTCTCTTATGAAAACTTGAATCAATAGAATTTTCGAAAAACTTTATATTTTTCGATTCTGAGTCAAAAGTGGCCTTAAACTTAAGTTCATTAGAAATCCGATATGTAGTTGAAAATGAATGGATATTATACTCATTATTAGTAAAAAATTGCTTCGGTACATCGTAATCAATCTGACTCCAAGAATTATAATAACTTAAATTCCAGCGACGCATTATGTCGTAGCTAATTGCTGAATCAAAAACCCAATGGAATGAATCCCAATCGGGCTGATCTTTATGAAAGTATTGATCAATACTCAAACGATGATCAAATACAAACCTATTTACTGCATAATAATGACTAAATAAGGTCTCGTTGCGCTGAAAATGAAATAGATTATCATTAGGCGATTCTCGAGCATATTCCCTATCATAATAGTGATTTTCTATTCTGAAATTATGTTCGGGATTAAAGAAAAACTGAACTACCCCATTAACCTGAGCCTCAAGAAAACTTTTTTCAAGAGTGTTATACAACTCCCTATTTCTAATTCTAGCTTCCAATTCAAAAGCCATATTGGATTGAATTTGATAAGGAATATACATATCAATTTCTTGATCTAAATCAACCATCGGTATCAGACTAGCAGTCTTGGATAAACCTAGTTGAGCTAGGTACTGAGCCGAACCATCCTTAAACATAGATTTTTTCAGCATATTTGATTGATATCCCTTTGGAACCGAACGACGATATTTAAAAGTATTTTTCTCTGGTGAAAATCTGTAATAACTCAAATAAAGATCTTGTTGATAATAATTATCAGAAATTGAACTATCAAATTCCAAATCATGAGCCTCATAACCTGCTATTAAAAAAGTATTTCTACGTAATTTGCGCTCTATTTCTAATTTTGCCCCGAAATCATTAGTACTGAATTCAGGAAAAGATTCATCTTCAAATATCTCGTAATTCAATATACCTTTTAGACGCATGCTGTCGTGTATAAAATAATCAACCTCAAACTGAGACAAATTTTGATAATTTGAATTCCTTGAGATCTGATTTTTTTCTGAATAAACATCTACATCTAAACGATCGCTAAATTTAAATTTCAGTCGATTGATCAACCATGATACTTGGCCATCCATATTTACGTCGAAGTGTCTATAGTCCTTTTCTTGAGAAATTTTTTGAAGACCAAAGCCAGTATCCACGTAGGTCTCTTCGCGGCCAAAGTTCCAAGTGGACTCTATGTCACCAAAAATTTGAATATTTGGCTTAGCAGCAAAACAGGGGCCTCGTGCTATCAAACAGAAAAGCAGCATGACGATAGTATTTGTCTTCACTTTCAGAGAATTCGACAAAAACAAGATAAATCTAAACTAAAGAGTAAATAAAAGACTCGATTAATACAGTCTATATCTATAATCCTATGTTATATTCTTGTCGTTTTAAACACTATGATTAAACCAGTTATTAAATATCCTAGTCCTAAAGGAGTCAACAGGGCCCACCGTCCTGGTAAGATTGCACCTAGACAATCTGAAACTTCTTCAGGACAAACTAG
>JAYZAC010000133.1:0-4819 GCA_036339875.1 bacterium
AGACCACTTATTCCAGCACCACAAATCACAACATCATATTTCTGCATCCCCTAAACATAGTTAAATCATGTCAGGAGTACAAGTGATTGAACCATGGTATCCTCAGCTCCGAAGGATATACCATGAAAAAACTCTTTATCGGTCTTACAATGCTTACTATCGCCGTAGCCGTAGTAATTCTTTCCATAGTCTTTTGCAGTCAGCCATTGAAACCAGGGAACTATCATATTGAAGGATTGCAAGAACCTGTTGAAATTCAACGAGATAAATTTGGAATTCCGTATATAACTGCAAATAATAAATCAGATCTCTATCTTGCCCTTGGTTTCATTCATGCTACCGACCGTATCTTTCAAATCGATTTCCTACGGAGGCTTGTGGCCGGTCGACTTAGTGAAGTAATCGGCCCAGCAGGTCTCAATAAAGACAAATTATTCTCGCAACTTCGTTTTGTGGAATTTCAACGCGAATTGAGAAAGCAAAGACCAGAACTTTTCAAAGGGCCTTGGTTTGAAGAATTAAGTTCCTATGTTGATGGCTTGAATCAATTCCTAAAGCTCGATCAATTACCAATTGAATATAAATTTCTAGGGTACAAGCCGAAGGAATTCGAAATCGAAGAAGTTTTAGCAATCGGTGGGTACATGGCTTATGGGTTCGCTCACGGTAGAAAATCAGATTCTTTTTTCGGTCATCTAGAACAAAGGCTTGAACCTCAAGTCTTTCGTGCACTATGGAAAACATATCCCTCTCAGGGACCTCTCATAATAAAACCTGGAAACTATGGCTTATCCATGAAAGATAAAAGTTCAAACAATGAAATTAAATCAGTTAGACAGGTATCAGCGGTAAACAATGAGTCTTTCGATTTAACACAAGAATTAGACGAATTATTCGCTCCCTTCTACGGCAGCAATTCTTGGATAGTTGGCCCTAAAAAAAGTTCCACGGGTAACGCAGTTTTAGTGAATGATCCTCATATTGGTTACAGTAATCCCTCAGTTTGGTACGAAGCCAGTTTGCATTGTAAAGATTTCAAACTACAGGGACATTTCCTGTCTGGATTTCCTTTTGCTTTAGTAGGTCATACTACGAATCACGCATGGGGTCTTACTATGCTGTCTCACGATGACATGGATTTATACCTTGAGACAATAGACTGGAATAAAAAACGCGTCAAACGTGGTAGTTCATGGGTAAAACTTAAAGAGTTCCCGGTAACTATACCCGTCAAAAATGCTGCTCCTGTTTCATATACGGTCACATGGACAGATATTGGACCTTTGACAGATTCTTTTCTTAAATTTGATCATAAAAAACCCGTGTCACTCTTCTGGAGCTATTTTGACCCGGATAACAATATCTATAAAGCCTTCCATGGCATTAATAATCAATCTGATATTGACTCTTTCGAAAACTCGGTTTCTCAAATCATCTCTCCTGGACTCAATATTTCTTACACAAATACACAGGGAGATATTGCCTGGTGGGCAGCAGGTAGATTTATTAATCGTACACAAAGTAATCCTGGTCACGTTCCTCTAAACGGCGAAGATTTTACAAATCATTCCACAGACTATTTACCTTTCTCTTACAACCCAAAACTCTTAAATCCACCGCAAGGCTACATTATTACAGCCAATAATGACCCCACAGGCAAACGTGGAAACTCAGGTTATTATCAACCCGCCGATCGTGCCGAGCGAATCGAGCAATTGATCAAAGAAAAAAAGCAATTAAGTATCAATGATCATAAACGTATTCTTGGCGATAGCGTCTCCGTATTACACCAGATGATAGGTCCTCGTTTATGCAAAGCTTTAGCAAAAAGCACTTCGACAAAAGCATCAAAGTCGTCCCTAATCAATAAATTTTGTCAATGGAATGGTGAGCATGAAACCCAAGAAGTCGGTGCACTAATCTTTCAGGAATGGTTAATACAACTTCGTATTCTGCTTACTGAAAACGTATTAAATGAAAATGAACGTTATCATTGGCTGAGACTGACTCACTCAAAGCACTTTCTCTATCACTTATTCGCTGAAGGCCATTCTCACCTATTAAAGATTCAGAATATGACGTTAGATCAAGCAATGGTTAAAGCTTTTAAAGCTACAGTGTCGGTTTTAACTGAAAAATATGGCCAAAATAGTAGCTCATGGAAATGGGGAAAAGCCCATAAAGTAACTTACAAGCATCCCCTCGGTAAAAGTAAATGGCTTAGTTTTTTAAATTTAGGACCTTATGAGGCACCGGGTTTGAAAGATAGCATAAATGCGGTCGGTTCAAAATTCTCAAAGAAACGATTTGATGTCTTCTCAGGTCCGTCAACTCGCAGAATAGTCGATATGGCTGATATTGATAATAGCTACTCAATTCTGCCAACCGGTAACAGTGGGAATTATTTTTCAAGACATTATCGAGATCAGATTCAAATTTACCTCAAAAAAGGTTTCAAGAAGACACCACTCGTTGAATTTAACGATGCATTGCTGCCACTCACTTGGAAATTAAGCCCCCAAAAGAATCTTGATTCCTAACACTCTGGTTATTTTTGTAATTAGGACTCTAATATTCAATATCAATAAATCAATACTAGTAACCAGCTGGTTGCCCGCCTTTTCGAGGGTCACTAGCACTTTCAATCCACCCTTTTCTTACTTGAATTAACTGTATTACGTTGCGCATTTTGAGTGGCTTAGTCATATGACCTTTCAAAATTAAATTACTCCACACATCTGACGGGATTTCTGTTTCTAAATAAAGGTTCTCTGGCATCCATTGATGGTGCACTCTGGGGCTATTTACTGCCGCTTGTGCATTCATTTTATAGGTTAAACTATTGAGTAAAACCTGCAAAACCCCAGTGATAATTCTAGGACCGCCCGACCCACCTAGAATCATGTCAACTTTACCCTCTCGCATAACCATTGTTGGGGACATTGATGACAAAGGCTTCTTTCCGGGAGCAATTGAATTAGCAAGACTTCCAATTAATCCATATGCGTTGGGAACACCGGGATTTAAGGAAAAGTCATCCATTTCATTATTTAATATTATGCCGTAATCGGGAACACCAAGTTTGGCTCCAAAAAATGTATTGATGGTTGCCGTAAAAGCCACAGCATTTCCATATCGATCAATTACCGAAAAATGAGTCGTACCATGATCATCTTTCAAGAAGGATTTACCATAAAAGTTTGTAGATCTGGTGACTTCGCTATTTTGAATAGCTTTTACAATTTTATCGATTGTTTTTTTAGATCTTAATTGCTCATATGGGATATCAATATAACGATCATCTCCCATGTATTCAGCTCTAAATGCATAAGCATGCTTCATAGTCTCTACAATATGATGAATAGTTTTAGAACTATTATGACCCCATTGCTTTAATGGAAAGTGAGAAATAACATCAAGCATTTGAAGTAATATCAAACCCCCCGAACTGGGCGAAGGCATTGTGTAAACATCTACTCCTGCATAGTTACCTTTTAATGCTTCTATCTCTCTTGCTTTATATGAACTTAAATCATCTAGAGTCATTACGCCTCCAGCTGCTTGAATAGTACTTATAATTGCCGCTGCAATTGGACCCTCATAAAATGCTTTAGATCCTTTAAAAGCTATTAATTCAAGCGATTTTGCCAGCCCTAAACGCTTAATCTTGGAACCTACACTGGGTATCCTGCCATTCGGGTAAAACACCTTCTTGAGAAGTTCATCTTTCTTGAATTTTTGAGCATACTTCTTCAGAATTCGATGAAAATAATGGCTAACTTTAACTCCGTTGCGTGCAAGTTTTATTGCCGGTGTAACAAGCTGCTCCCATGGTAAAGACCCATACTTTTTGTGCAGGAGCTCTAAACCCCTTAATTCGCCTGGTATTGCGACTGCCAAACCACCACGTTGAGATAATCTGGTTTCATATTTACCATCAACTAGGTAATGGCCTCGACTGATATCTTTTGGGGCAGATTCTCGACAGTCAATAACACCTACAGCATCATCATCTACGCTGTAATGCATGATAAAGTCACCCCCGCCTATTCCAGAGGAGTGAGGGTTGGCCACCCCAATAGCCAAGGCAGTTGCAATAGCAGCATCGAAGGCGTTTCCACCGGCTTTAAGTATTTCAACACCAATAGAACTTGCCTCTGAATGATCTGTAGCAACCGCTCCATTTTTTGTACGAAGAGGTTCGTTAAAAGCTGCCCAATTACAGGCTTGAATCGACAAGATAATTAATATTCGCAAAATCAAACGTACTTCCTTTGTTTCATAGATTGATTCATAATGTAACGGATAATATAAGGACACTCAAATATGTCAAAAATTCTAATATTAATGACACTAGGAATTACCGCTTTAATCTGGTTTCTTTATCCCAATAAAACAGAAGTCGTATTAGGTTCACAAGCTAAACAAGTCGCTGACACTAAATCACTAATTCAAAAATTTAACTATAAATGGGATCAAATACTTAAAACATATGTTGATGCAAACGGAAATGTAAATTACCTACATTTATCAAAAGATAATGAACAGATATCTGCACTCTTAAATTTACTCGGAGCACTAGATACTAGAACATTGAAGGATGACTTAAAGCTTGCTTCTCATATCAATTTCTATAATTTTCTTACAATCGTGGGTATTTTACATTTCTACCCCCTTAAATCTATCAGGGATAAGGTATCGCCTTTTGGTTTTAATTTTTGGAAAGATCTTCGTTTTCAATTTTTCGATACCACTTTGACTCTTGATGAAATTGAACATGAAATATTACGAGGAATGAATGAACCTCGTATCCATTTCG
>JAYZAC010000134.1:0-19221 GCA_036339875.1 bacterium
AATCATACCAAGTTCTATCAGTAGGCCTTGTTTATGTTTTTTTATTAGAGATTGTTCATTCAAATCTTGGATTCTAGAAAATCCGACCATAAGGTCGAGTAGATGTAATTTCTTTAAGTGACTTATGTGGGTAGCAGAAAGACTTACGTAGGACTTTACGGGAATTGCTAATTGATTTTGAGTTGTCTTTTGATTTTGCGGAACTAGTTCAAATATGACAGGTTCTTGCTTGTTGATATTTATAAGTAGTTCTAATTTTTCTTTGTCGCAATTTAAGTTGAAACCTTTTGAGAGCTGCGGTTTAGCGGAGCAAATTCTTGTCTTCCATGCTTTATAATCACTCGTGGTTGAATTACTTAGTGCGATGGCTAGACTAGAAATAAGAACGACGAATTTAAGTACTAAATTTTTCCAAAACCTTATCATGTTTGTTGATTTATCTTCGCAATCATAAGACAGTCTCGACTGGGAATTTCAAGACAATTTGCGTCTAATGCCGGCATGCTACTAATTTTGGTCCAAATCTCAGATCCTCGCTGTAAATACAACCACTTACCTTCTGGACAAGTTGTCTTAAACGTTGTCTCAGAGGAATTGGCGATAATCAATACTTCCATAAAGCTATCAATGATCCCCTCTGAACGAAGTAAAAACATAGCAACATCTTCTGGTACTGGAGATTCATACCACTTTTGAATCCATTCTACATTTTTCTCGATTAAACTACGTTCAGACATTCTAAAAATACGATGTTGTAGACGAAGTCGTATCAGTTTTTTATGGAATTCGAAGAGCTTCTTTCGTTTCTTTTTATCTTCCCAATTTATCTGATTGATCTCATCAGACGCATTATAGCTGTTGTGATTATGTTGCTTGCTTCGTCCAAACTCTTGTCCATTGTGAATTAGAGGTATCCCTTGTGACGTGAGTAGTAAAACAGCAGTCACGCGCTCCATTTTTTGTAATTCACGTTCGTTATTTTTTCCAGAGGAGAGCTCCAGTTTATCTCTAAGTGTGTAATTATCATGACATGCGACATAATTTATAGACTCAACAGGATTATGGGTAAATTCGTGGATTGAGCCAAAAAAGCCGTGTGCAATCTTGATACGTTCGCCTTTTCCCTGAATAAAGCCTTTACCATCGGCAGAATTATCACCGCGTAGTGCGTCTCGATAATGATCGTTGAATACAGAAAATTTGGTCTCTCTCTGACAACCTTTACCCAAAACCGAAACCCCAGCATTGTCTGCGGCCCAAGGTTCTCCATACAGAAGTATATCAGGATTTAATTTGTTTAATTCATGATCAATGAGACGAAAAGTATCGTAATCCATTAATCCCATTAAATCGAAGCGAAAGCCGTCTATTCCAAATTCTTGAACCCAATATTTTAGATAATCTAGGACAAATTTACGAGCCATTGGAGCTTCTGTTTTAAACTCATTACCACAACCTGATCCATTAAAGTAGTAACCATTATGGGTTCTTCGATAGTAATAACCTGGTGCGAGAGCCTGAAAATTTATTGCATCGCTAAGATCTTCGGCAGTGTGGTTAAGAACCACGTCGAGAACCACTTTGAAGCCTTCATTATGTAAATTGGAAATTAATTGTTTGAATTCAGCAACTACAGCATGACTATCTTCAGCATATCCAGGGTACAGGCTAAAGTAGTGAACCGGCATGTAGCCCCAGTCATAAGATCCACTCTCGGGATCAACATCAAAAAAGTGTGTAGGTAAAATTTGAATAGTATTTATTCCTAGTTCCTTTAAGTGATCAAGACCTGTTTTTAAGGTCTTATATTCCAGATGACGGAGACCTGTAGCTCCTAGACTAGAGTATTTACCTTTAGGGCCCACCCCCCCGTTAGGGTCAGATGAAAAGTCTCTTAGATGGACTTCGTAAATGATGGCTTCAGATTTACTGAATTTTGGTGATGGACTAACAATATTTCTATCTTCAAAAATTTTAGCTCGACCGCGACGATTTAAGACCAGCTTAGCATAAGGATCAATGGCCTCTCGTTTTTGAGTTTGTCCATAATCTGAACCACTAATTAGGTAATTGTAATATTTACCCATCTTATCTTCTTTGGTGGTTTTTGCTTCCCATAATCCAGGCTTGACTTCAATCATGGGTATTAAGTCAGAAGGCTCAGTTCCATCATTCATATGACCATTTTCGTTGAAGATCATTACACTCACTTCTCTAGCAGTGGGGGCAAAACAGCGAAATGATAGTTGTTCCGACACAACCAGCCCCATTTCTTCTGAGTAGTTAATCTCTTGTTGGAATAAGATTCCCCTAGGTTGCAAGCTCGTCTCTTTGAAGCCTTTGACATGAACTTCATATTTACATAATTCTTTATCTTCTATTCCCAGATCTTTTTTCAGAATTATTGAAGCTTCCTGCTTGTTTTCGCTCATTTGTATATCTTGAATGGCAACTTTTTGGCCAGTTGGATTTTTAAGCTGAGTAAGCTTCAATATTTTTTCGGCTATTTCTTCATCAAGCGAGCACGGAAACTGAATTTGAATGGTATTTTTACTATCCAAAAATGCATTCTTTAGTGGTGGCTGAATAGTAGGTTTGGTAGTTCTCAAGTCAGTTTCACCCTGAATTAGATAAACTCTTTGTCCTTGAGCTTTATTTTTGGAATTATTCAATAATCTATCGGGGCCATCTTTATCCGACCAGCCATCACGGTAAGGTAGAATACCGATGTTTCCCAAATTATTCAGAGGTATTCTGTAGCGAGCCCTAAACTTTTTAGGCTCGACTAATTCAGCTTCAATTGATTGTCCTGAAGAGCTGGAATCTGCATTCCATATCCAAATTCGCCAGCCACTAAAGTCTGCATCATTTCGGTAGTAATACAGATGAATCTCATCATTACCAGGCTCCTCTTCCTCGTTTTTTAGGTACGTCATAAATAATATTAATGTCGCTAAAAAAAGTAAATAATCCATACTTCTGACTAGTTTTTAGCAGCCTTAGATGAAGCTGATTTCTTAGTCGAACTAGTCTTTTTCTTAACAGATTTCTTTTTCTTTTTAGACTTTGGTACCTCTATTCCCGCTGGCATTTGATATACCTTGAGTAATTTTTTATCAACACCAACTTCTAGCATTTTAGGAGCATCTAAAGGACGAAGAACTATCATTCCCAATGGAGGTATGGTTAGATCAAGATAATGAGGTTGGCCTTGAGTCCAAGCTTCTTGAGCGAATCTTACACCAGGATTTCCTACGTTTGAGCCACCGTAATACTGCGAGTCTGAATTGAGTATTTCTTCATATCTTCCTGAAAAAGGAACCCCAACTCGATAATTTTCTCTATTTACAGGCGTAAAATTGAATATAAATATTAGCGTGTCTGCAGGATTCTTGGTTTTTCTTCGATAAGAAATAATTGTATTTTCAGCGTCATGAAAATCGATCCATTCAAAACCTTCTGAGTCACAATCTAGAGCATACATACTCGGGTTTCGGCGATAAAGTTGAAGTAGATCACGCATGTAGTGGTTAATGCCATGATGGGGCTTGTAATCTAATAGATGCCAATCAAGACCTTGGTCGTGATTCCATTCAATTTGCTGACCTATATCTCCCCCCATGAAAAGTAATTTTTTACCAGGCTGAGAGTACATGTAGCCCAGTAGAAGTCTAAGATTAGCAAATTTTTGCCATTCATCACCGGGCATCTTATTTAGTAAGGAGCACTTACCATGTACAACTTCATCATGAGACAGAACGAGAATGAAATTTTCGCTCCAAGCATACATCATTCCGAAGGTTAGCTTATTCATATCGTATTTTCTGTACACTGGATCTTTGGAGAAGAATTCAAGAACATCATTCATCCAGCCCATATTCCACTTTAAATCGAACCCTAATCCTCCTAAATGAAGAGGTCTGGAAACTCCAGGCCATGAGGTGGATTCTTCGGCTATCATTAATACGCCAGGATATTTTTCATGAACAATTGAATTAGCATGTTTTAGAAATTCAACAGCTTCCAGATTTTCACGACCACCATATTCATTAGGAATCCAACCACCATCTGGTTTGGAGTAATCCAAATAAAGCATGCTGGCAACCGCATCCATTCTAAAACCATCGATATGATATTTTTCGCACCAGTAGATCAAATTAGAAATTAGAAAGTTTTGCACCTCGGCTCGACCATAATTATAGACCAGAGTTCCCCAATCAAGTTGTTCCCCTTTGCGAGGGTCGGCATGCTCAAATAAAGCTGTCCCATCAAAATGACCCAGCCCATGACCATCCTTCGGAAAATGAGCGGGAACCCAATCAAGAATGACAGAGATACCGCATTGATGAAGATGATCCACAAAAGCCATAAAGTCGTGAGGTGTTCCATGCCTAGAAGTAGGTGCATAGTAGCCAACTACTTGGTAACCCCAACTACCGTAAAATGGATGCTCACTTACTGGTAAAAGCTCAACATGCGTATATCCCATTTGCTGACAATATTCACCCAGTTTTACTGCAATATCTCGATAATTGAGCATATTGTTATTGTCATCACGTAACCATGAACCCAGATGCACTTCGTACACTGCCATTGGTTCTTTTAAATGATCCCGCTCTGTACGTTCTTCGATCCATTTCTGATCATTCCATTCGTAACCATCAAGATCATAAACCACACTAGCCGTTTCTGGTGGTAATTGCATGTAAGTACCAAACGGGTCAGCCTTCTGAACCACTTGATGATGAGGAGTTTCGAGTTCGAATTTATATAACGAGCCCTGACCTATGCCTGGAATAAAGAGTTCCCAGATACCTGATTCGCCTAACATACGCATACAGTGAATACTGCCATCCCAGTAGTTGAAATCGCCAACCACGCTTACTCTCAATGCATTCGGAGCCCAAACGCTGAAATACGTTCCTTGGATTCCTTGAACAGTCATGGGATGTGCTCCCATTTTTTCGAAAGCCCTATAATTCACTCCTTGAAGGAATAAGTGTCTATCGAACTCGGTAATTACAGGTAAGAAAGAATAAGGATCAATTAGGTCAACTGAAAAGCCTTCTTCATTTTCTATACGCAATTTGTAATCGAAAGTTTTTTGGCGTTGAGGCATGAGAAGTTCGAATAGACCCTTATCATCAAGGAGTTTCATAGGAAACTCCTTTTCCGTTGAAGTTTCTATAACAGAAACTTTTTTCGCATCAGGCCTAAAAGCCCTTACTATAACTACTGGTGATTCTGCAGCCTCTTCGATGTGCATACCCAAAATAGAGAATGGATCTCGGTGTGCTCCTCGTATTACGGCAAGATAGTCAGAGAGTTTTTTTTCTGAAATCATACTAACCCTTTAAAAATATGGATTTTTTGTCAAGACGAAACGTTCGGTTCTAAAGCTGAAAAGTTGTTTTTTACTTGCCGATAAAATACTATTGAGGTTATTAAAAGTAAAGTACGGAAACGTACTAGTTAAGGAACCTTTGTGACATTAGATACGCTGCATGTGATTAGTAGTCTTTCAGAAAATGCGATTCCATGCGTTTCTGGGGTAGATTTAGTGTCTCTTGATGAGTATTACAAAAACGCTCAGAAATACCATCAATGCCTGATTTTTTTGAGTGCTCACGATGTACCTAATTATCGTAAATTTCTTTCGCAGCATACCGGTGAATTAGAAAATCTTATAGTGAGATTGATTGAAAACGAAAATTGTCCGGATGCCTTTGACGAATTAGAAGCATTTGGAACCATGCTGCTTCCGATAAATGAGATTATTTTTAAAAGTATCTTGGAACAGGCGCGACATCGATTTCAGTCAGACCAAACAATGGAGAATTTGAGATGGAGTCTGGAGCGTGAGTCGCATAAATTACGAGAGCTCAACGAGATTGGACAATCTCTTAGTTCGATTTCAGATCCTTTTATTTTAATGAATTTGATTCTCAAGAAAAGTCGAGAACTAACAAATGCCGATGCCGGTAGTATATGTGTTGTTCGATACAACAATCGGAACAAACCTGTTGAGTTAATCTTTTCGTATTTTCAAAATGATACCCTTCAACAAAATTTAAAGATGGATCTAGCAATGCCTGTTAGTAAAAGGAGTTTGGCAGGCTATGTGGGTGTTACAGGGGAATGTTTGAAAATTGCAGATGCATACGAGATTCCATCAGAGTGTGACTATGCTTTCAATCGTAATGTAGATAAGTCTACTGGATACAGGACCAAGTCTATGCTCGTTCATCCAATGATAGATAATGAGGCAATGATCCTAGGAGTAGTTCAATTAATCAACAAAAAAACACCTCGATACAAAGCTACAGCAGAGGGTAATATTAATGTTGACATGATCGAAGAGTTCGGTGATGAGGATGTACAGATTATTTCGTCACTAACTTCTCAGGCTGCGATTTGTTTAAAGAATACAACCTTAATTCAGGACATACAGAATTTATTTGAAGGTTTTGTAAACGCTTCAGTAACAGCTATAGAACAGCGAGATCCAACTACCTCAGGTCATTCGTTTAGAGTGGCTATGATGACAGTGGAACTTGCTCGTCGTTGTTCTCAGAAGACTACTGGTAAGTACGCGGATATTTATTTTTCAGAGCGAGAATTACAGGAAATCAGATATGCTTCACTATTGCATGATTTCGGTAAGATCGGTGTTCGTGAACAGGTACTTGTTAAGGCTAAAAAATTGTACCCACACGAGATGGAGATTATTCGAAATCGATTCGAATACATTCTCAAAGATCTCGAGGCGCGTGCTTTACAAAAGAAATTAGAGCTTACTCACAAATTGGGATACGACATGGCTTCTGCACATTTCCCTCAACTTGATGCAGAATACAAGTCAGCCATTGAGGAAATCGAGGATATTGTTTACTTCATAATCCAGACTAATGAACCAACTGTTCTGGAGGAGGGTAACTTTAAACGCTTACTTGAAATTGCCGAGCGAAGATTTCCGGATCCATATGATCAAATGAAACCTTTTTTGTTAGAACGTGAAGTTGAGGCTTTATCAATCAGAAAAGGATCAATTACTGCTGAGGAGCGTAAAGAAATTGAATCACACGTGACTCACTCTTTTACCTTTTTGTCCAAAATACCATGGACATCTGGTTTAAAACAGATTCCAGCTATAGCCTATGGACATCATGAATGGTTATCAGGTGAAGGCTATCCTAATCAACTTACTGAAGATGAAATTTTGTCTCAAAGTAAAATGATGGCAATAGCAGATATTTATGATGCACTCACAGCGGCTGATCGTCCATACAAGAAAGCGATTCCGATTGAAAAAGCACTGTCAATTTTGAAAATGGAGGTAGACCGTCGTCATTTAGACGAGGAATTAACCCGAATGTTCATTGACGGCAAGGTTTTCAGAGCGGCAGAAAACTACTGAATTGGATCCACTTTGCTATATAGTAGTCGCAGATAGGTCAACTCTTTCGTGTAGGATATTATGAATTCCTTGTAATTCTTACTAGCCCTTTGCGGCTCTGATCCCCTGCTAAGTAGGCAATATTCAGCATAAAGTGGTAGCGTTAAGTGATTATTGAGAAATATTAAACTGAGTAGTAAATATCCGTTTTGAGCCATCTCTAAAAGAAAACTTCTTTCCCAGTAATCAGTTCCTCGTACTTGATTACTGATCCATTGCCAATGTTTATTATTTAATTTGTCTAACCTAGCTTGCTCAAGTCCATTACTTTCAAAAATATCGCTGATTATAGGAAAGAGATCGGCACTCTGCCTCTTACTTAGTTTAGATTGTATCTGTAAATAATAATCTTGTTTCAGAAGACTTTTAATCGGGGGACTTGCAGTTTTATTTCGATATGCATCTACAGCATGGCTTATCATCCGAAAAATGACCCCATTTTCTGGATTGAGTTGCAACTTATTTAGTTCGCAGATTTCTTCATACAGTAAGCGGATTAAAGATGCGTTAGGAGTATAGATAACATGTTGCTGCATACTGGTAATTGGCTCACCGTCCAACAATCCATAATAACCTTGCTGATTATACTCAATTAATAATTTTGACTGCATTTTTCTAATTTAACTCGTCAATCTTGAAAGTACAGTCTTAACTACACTTTGTACTTCAGGATCTAACCTACCTCTATTCGTATTTTGCATTAACTCCTCCAGGTACGCAGCCAGAATTTCTCGACTAGAAGCGTCTTTTATAAGAATTAGCATTTCTATTTCTTCAACAGGTGAAAGCTTTTCAGATAATTTTTTCTGAATGTAATTTTGTGCAAGAATTGGATCCATTTGCTGCATCATTATCAAAATTATAAAACTATTTTTATCCAGCGGAGTGACAGAATACTTGATCCATTGTTTTAAGTGTTTTTCAATTTCCAAACTAGGTAATACCTTGAACCACTTAAGAAACTCTAATTCCTTACCTTTGATATCACTTTTTAAGCATGCCTCAAAAAAATTTAGGTAGAGTTTATTGTGATTTTTCAAGTTGAGTTTTTTAAGATCAGAACTAAGGAAAAAAGGATCTAACTCATAAAGTAAACAAAAACTAATAAGAATTATTACTTTATTTTTATTAGCGGAAGATGAATTATGTAAAATTGATTTTATACGTTTCATGGGGATTTTACGTTGATCGAATTCTATTGATAGATTCAGCAATCTGGAAAAAAACTTTAAGTTATTTGACCATGGAAAAACATCTGTAAGTAATTCAATTCTATCTCTCAAAATTTTCGGTGAGGAGCCTTTGGGTAGATCTACAAATATTTTCCATTCTTGTTCTATATACTTGAATATAATCTCATCAAGAGCTGAGTCATTATCTTTTACATTCGTATTCTTAAGTATCTGGAAAGTTAATTGAGGTTCATTAGAGTCTAAACTTAGACGGATTTTACTGTAACGCTTCGCGTCGAGTTTGGTATTTAATTTAGATAATAATTGCCTAGAGATTATGAAACAGATTACGGTAATAAGGATAATCACTAAAATGCGTAAAGAGGGTATTTTTGTTTTCTTGACCGTAGTCTTCAATTTATTTGGGATTAATTCACAAAGATAAAAATTGTCAGTTTCAACGATTACCTTTCCAAATCTGTGCGATTCTAAATGTAGCTTTTGAGAGCAATAGTTTCCTTTTTTTGCTTTTAGTAAAATGCTGACATCTTTTAGAGTAAGCATCTTTTCCTCGTTTAGTTTTCTAACTTTTTGCGTCCATATATATGCTGTATTTTCAAAATAAAAATGTGACTTTTGCTTTTTGAACTCTTTTAATAAGCTCCCCATTTGTGAAATATATTCTTCCGCATTTTTCAATTGATCAAAGCAGATTAAATTTCTAGAGGATTGTTGCTTAACTATCTCTCCCCCCAAACCTTGGGCTTTAGGTAGAAAGATTTCCATATTAGCAGATCGAGTTAATCGAGCAGCTTCTTCAGAACTATAGTCTTTGCCTTTTGAGCTAACTAATTTGAGTTCTTGAAAAATGTATGTCCAGATGTGTTCCATGAGGTAAACTAACAAAATAGAAAGATCGACCTCAGAGGTCAAGATTTCATGCGCTTACCGGATGTAGTTTACATAGATGACAATGAATTTAATCGGCTGATGATTCAGAAAAATGTGAGCGATCATTTCAATATGCATGTATTGTCTTCCGCCAAAGAGCTTTATTCTTTACTGGAAAATTATGTACCCAGAGTTCTTCTTTTAGATTTAATAATGCCTGATGAATCAGGATTTGATGTATTGAAGAATTTAAGATCGCAAGCTCGCTACAATAGATTAGTTATAATAATGCTAACCGCTCGCTCCAGTAAGAGGGATATGGTTAGATGTTTTGAAGCTGGTGCTAATGATTATATTCTTAAGCCGCCTCATTATCCTGAATTGATTGCGAGAATTCACAATCTGCTTCGCCAACGAAGAACTGAAGAACATATGCGCCTCCAGAATCAAGTCCAAACTTATGAAACTTTACTCAGTGGTATGACTCATGAGTTTAATAATATTTTTTCAGCATTTAAGTTGAGTTTGCAAATGTATGAAATGAAAGGTCCCGAATCTTTCGACTCTAGAATTAAAGAACTTAAAAAATTTATGGATCGTGGTATAGGTTTAGTCAAACAATTAAGAGCTGTGGGTTATTCAAGAGAGAAGAATCTAGAACTAATTGATTTAAATTCAGTTCTGCTAAAGGCTGTTGATGATTTTAGAGAGAATAGCGATCTTAATCAAATAGAGGTGAATATACTTATCGATGAGAATCAGACTTATTCCATTTTAGGTAATGAGTTTCAGATTGATCAGGTAGCCCAAAATCTACTGAGTAATTCACGGCATGCTATTTTTTCTCGTGGAGGTTTTGGTCGTATAACAGTTAGCTTGAAATTCAATATTGAAAACAGCGCGATAAAGTTGACGGTTGAAGATGACGGGGTAGGTATTCCCCCAGAAAAATTACAAGAGCTTGGAAACTTGTTCTATACAACTAAAGGCTCATTAGGTGGACAGGTTTTAGATTCGAAATACACTGGTACGGGAATGGGTTTGACTACTTGCCGACGTATTCTATTATCTCATGAGGCTGAAATGGATATTCGTTCGGAACACGGTAAAGGAACTTTAGTAACTATCACTTTTCCTTTCACTGAAGCCTAATATAAGCTATTACACTTTAGCAAGAACAGAATTCTTTAGGCTTTGATGAGTTATTAGAAAAGCATGATCGATTGAAGTTTGTGATGGATCTAATGGCATTTCAAATTGTTGGCCATCTTTTCTTAACATTACAAAGCCCCTACTTTGCAGCATTGGCCATAAAGCAGCCAAGTCCCATATAGATGCCTTATTTATTAAGACAGCTTGGCATAGTCCTTGTAATAAACTACAGCCATGGAAGCAGATAGAGCCTAAGGCTCTCACTTTAATATCCTCCGGAACATTAAAATACTTTGCGTAATGAGAGGAAGCCATCATATTACTGTGAAATTTTTCAACAGAAGGAAGCGGTAATTGATCGAGTAAAGGATTACCTTTCCAAAATTCGAACTTTTGATCGGTACCCGGTAGATTTATGGCAGCATAATGACATTTTTTACCATGGTAAAGGGCTATCGAATTTGCGTAGGTTGGTAACTTAGAGTAATAAACTTCGGTTCCATCAATTGGATCAATAATCCATAATCCAGACTTGCAATTATTCCAATGTAGAGATGGACTACGAGACCCCCGCTCTTCGCCTAAAACGCTATGATCAGGATAATACTTCGAAATCTCAGAAGCTAAAAAGTCTTCAACTTCTTCGTCAACCTGAGTTACCAAACTACCATCCCGTTTATATCGGGCAGTTGCATCGCCATATGACTTAATGCTTATCTCTTGAATATGCGAAGCCCAAGAACGAAAACGGTTTAAGTCTAAGTTATCATAATTTGACATTAGCTATCGATCTTAATTCGAGTAACCATGATGTCTTTATTTTTCTTATGGTTATAAAAGATCATATTCTCTGCAAATGCTAGACCTGGTATCTCCGCATCAATTTTCTCCTCACCTATGATTTTACCTTGTTGAGTATCGAAAATGGCTATACCGGCGGTCTTTTTCCTGCCTACTTTTGCCAGAGCAAGAACTAGATTTCTACCATCAAAAGTCAAAGCATTAGCAGGTATGTCGAGATCATAGGTTTCAACAACTTCACCACTAGAAGGATGAAATTTAATTAACTGGCTATCTTTGATGCTACTAGCCCAAAAGTAAGAATTATCGAAAACAATTCCGGCATCAATATTGTCTGGGCACTCTAGCGTTCTAAGAGTTTTACCATTCATAACATTGATCTGGATTAATTCAGTACTAGTTTCGGTTTGTGGATCGAAGTTTACTACCACAAGGCTGTCATTTACAAAAGTCATACAGCGCGGAATACCTCCAGGTAGAAATTTAATCTGTTTTAGAACACTCTGGTGTGCTATAGAAACCTTTTTTAGCATTCTTTCTTCAATATCTGATACCCACAGGTCGCCACCATCAAAAGTCATTCCATCAAGGCTAGTGGTATCAACGTTCATCATTTTCTGCATACGGTTTCTCCTCGAGATACTTTGTGAGTCCCATTTGTCGGATCACGCAGTAATTTGATTCTATAGTTGGGGAAAAATAAGACCTTTGTCGAAGCGGTTTTCGGAAAGGAATTGGGTAGAATATAGCATATGGAATTAAAAGCTCCAAGCATATAGTCGTTATAAGCTTGAAATTTTACAATAAGCTGCCTAAAATCGCGCACCTGGAGATGTCATGATTAAAATTAAAGATTATTTTGGTTTGGAATTAGAATTCGGGGAAGATAGTTTGTTTGATAAAGAAGTATCCCCTACAGAGCTCGGAGGTTGCTGCGATGGGAGATTTTTTGCAGTAGTTCGCTGTTCAGGTGCAGACGTTAAAACTTACTTAAATGGACAAACATCGAATCAAATTAATACTCTAGAAACAGGTCATGGGCATGCTTCCAGTTTCAATACTCCTAAAGGTAAAACTATTGCTTTGATGGATATATTTCGTTTCGAAAATGATTATTTTCTAATCTTCGCTGCCAACGCCCATAAGCTTGTGTATGAGACACTGGATATGTACTTATTTGCAGAAAATGTGTCTTTAGATCTTCAAGACTCCAAGAATAGTTTATTGTTTCTAGGTGCTGAACAATGCAATGCAATGGCTAATCATCTTGACTTAGAGTCTTCCTTAGAATTTACAGTGGAGTATATTGAAGGTGGATTTGCATTCAGGGGTTACTTTGGAAAAATACCTTATCTATTAGTTTTGGGGCCCTTAGCTAAGTCTAATTGGGATAAAAAAGATTCATTGATGAGTGTAGATGATCTCGAATTACTACGAATAAAAAATTTGTATCCATTGCCAGAAGTTGAATATCAAGCAGATAAAATTTTGACACCTGAACTGGACCAAGCTCATAGAATTAATTATCAAAAAGGATGTTTTGTGGGGCAAGAGGTTTTTGCTCGCTTAAGAACTTATGGTCGTACCAATAAAACGTTGGCTTCTATTTGTCTTCAAAATTGTTCTGATTCTGTAGAAAGTCTTGTTGATCAAGAGGTTTCGATTGATGAAAAGTCGAAAGGCAACGTTATAACCTGCGTTAAGTACGGCGATGAAATATATTTGACTGCTTATGTACCAACTGCTCTTAAAAATTTAGGAGATGAAGTTCGAGTGGGCGAATTAAAAGGCACTATAATAGCCTAGATTTAGACTGCTTACGAGACCTCTTCCTTTATACAGGTCATAGTATTATGATAATAATCAATCACTTTACTAATATAAGCTCGTTTTTGCATATAACTTCCAGGGAAAAATGAAGCTTTGAAGCCCCCTACACAAAGATTTCTCAGGGCATTTTCATCAATATTAAAAAGTTTAACTGCTCTTTCGTACTCATCCGTAACACTTACTCTTGAGATCGCACGATTATCAGTGGAGAGGGCGATACGAATTCTTTGATCTAAAAATTTTTGGAATGGATGTTTACTAAGATCGCGGTACATCGGCAGTGTTTGGGAGTTTGATTTCAGGCAAACTTCCAAAGCAATTCGATTTTCAGCGATCCATTCGACAATATCTTGAACGTAATCATGACTTTCCTCATTACTTAGTTTATCACCCTGGGGATTTCGTTTACTAAGTATATTGCGGGTAGAGAATAATTGGGTTCCATGACCAATACGACGAGCATTACAATCTTTTACCGCAGATTTTATTGATTCTGGTCCATAAGCTTCGCCAGCATGACATGTGGTTCCGATACCACGATCATAGCAAAATTTGTAGGCTTTTACGTGAGTTTCTGCAGGAAAACCATCCTCTCGACCAGCTAGGTCGAATCCCACCACACTAAGTCCTTCTTCTCTAGCCATGTGAGTTAATTTTGCAACCTCGAGTGAAGCCATTGCTGAAAGATTTTGCAGATCCATACCAACATGCAACTCATACAAAGAGCGATAGTAATCTCCCATGTGCTCATTGATCATCCGCATTGCACAAAGAATCATTCCGAACTTGTATGGAGGCTCCTTTCCATCCAAGATTGGAGATTGCTTGTTGAACTCGTCCGCGGCTTGCTTGCAACCATCTTCTACAGCACGAATAATATCTAGCCATTCAAATCCTGAAACCCAATGTTTTTGAGGTGCAAATCTTACTTCAAAGTAACGAACTCCTTCTCGATAGTTATCACTAGCTAATTTGTATGCTGCTTTCTTAAGTCCTTCATAACATCTCAATACTTCATTGATGAATTCAAAGGGAACTAAATATTCTCCCAAAGAGTTATACGTATCCTTAAATATTTGACGCTCAAGTTCTTCTACTGAACCCGTTTCCAATTGGCCAATTCCAAGATTCCTTGATACTTCAACTAAATTAATCTTTTGTTCTTCTGCAAGTTGAACTACAAGCTGTGGCGGTACTGATCCGTCTAAATGAACGTGGAGATCTGTTTTCGGTAACTTTTTAAATTGCTTACGAGAAATATCTTTAGGATCAATTTTCTTTGTCATATTTACTACTTTCTTTGTTTTGCAATATCCACGTCACCCTTAAGTTTAGCAGAAATTTGACATGAATCCTATTTAGCGAACTAGTTGGATGATGGACGCTTACGTAATTTATGTATACGTAAATCCACTAATGGAATCCAAAAGGTAAGAAGAACAAAAAATGTCAGCAACGGTATTAGACCGAAAATTAGAGTATATGGAACAAGTGCCATGACGTAAGCCTTCATGTAATGGTTTCCAAGAAAAAGCATAATCATGAGTATAAGGGTTCCAACCGAGCGATTCTGATCCCATTTCAATCTGGTCCGTAATGGTAGATGCTGGAGAATTAGAAAGTAACCTGGCAGTGGCGCTAATGGTAAAAAACTGTAAATACCAATCATCAGATTCATTGTGATTATAGCTAGCAATATCTGCTTTAAGTTACTGTAGATGTAGGCCGGTATTTCTGAGCCGTAAAGTTGCATAGTTAGTATAAGAATGAAGGCGGCCAGTGCTGCCCATAGATTAAATAGACTACCAGAAATATAAATTCTCCATTCTGATCGCTCAGAATTTTTAAAGAAACGCGTATCATAGTCAGTCTGAGCAGGCCATCCAAATTGGAAGAAAAAGCAAGCGAGTGAACCCAAGGGATCGAGATAATCCACTGGGTTACCACTGAGGTTTTGCTGCCGATGGTGATCCCCTTGATTTACAGCTTGAATCGCCATTACCAGACCTCTCCATCCTGTTGCGATCAGAATAGCTGGTATTAAAAAAATCATACTAGCAAAGGTATTGGCGACTCCTTGAGAAACTTCAAGATTAGTCATCGCAAAAACAGGAATTACTGTCAGGCTGAAGATAGTTAGTAAAAATATTATTTGCATATATCAGGACTGAAATTTTCGTATAAAAAAGTTAATCATAGGTCTATCGTAGAGCTCAAAGCTTTCCTCATCTTCATCAAGTCGTTTGTAGGCCGCATCAAGATCTAAGTTTCTCTCGATTGCTAGTTGGAGATAAACTTCTCTCGCTAGTTCTCTAAAATCGTTTACTTCATTATCTGAAGGCGTACTTTCCCAGACAGATTTACGAACGTAATGTGATGTTCGCTCTATAATTTTTTGCGTAATTTCCATCCAGCGATAGGTTCTTGAATGATCGAGCACTTCTCCATGCAGACTCACACCTGCTTCGAAAGGAAGACTCTTCAAAAATAAAATTGATTTATAAACAAGATCCGGATTGAAATGGTTACTGATCGGAGTCACAAATGTGCAGTACTCATAACTCTCCCCCTGTGGTTGTAGCAATGTGCCGAAGAAAAGAATTTTATGTCTCATTTCCATGATTATCATGTGATCTCCCCTCCGGGAGTGGCCTGGTGCTTTAGCGAGAAAATAGCTGCGGCCATCTAACTTGATAAATTCCTCATCTTGAATGAGACCGTAAAATGTACCGCTCATAGCAAGATTTATATTCTTCTGGTGGCAAACTAACTGAAAGTTAAAACGTTCAGGGTGACAATTTTTTAGGTATATATAATGCTCCAGAAAATACTGAGTTTCGGCTTGTTTGTGACTCAAAAAAATGCATGTGAGAGGCTTGTTAAGCTTATTCACATAGTACCAAATTGCCTCAAGAGATTCCCTAATTTGGACTCCGACATCGACTAAGTGAACACTATTATCGTTTACTAACAGTGAACACCCACCTCTCAGTGATATTAGATCCTCATATGGATTTTTTTCTTCATTATCAAGGACTTGATCGCCTAGATGCTGCCAAGGATTAAGAGCTAGCCGCTCTATCCATTCTTTGTCTTCTTTATCTAACATTTGCCTTCTTTAACGACCCATTCTAAGTAAGGTTTTAAGTATTTACCGGTGTGCGACGTTTCAATTCCCACGAGTTGGTCTACTGGGCCTTGAAACAATACTTGACCTCCTTCGGCACCACCTTCCGGACCTATATCAACTACATGGTCTGCGCAGCGGATAATATCTAGGTTGTGCTCAATAACAATTACAGTATTGCCCGCTTCGACAATTCTACGCAAGACTTTTAATAATTTATGAATATCGTCAAAATGTAAACCGGTAGTAGGCTCATCTAATAAATATAGGGTATTACCTCTACTTCTTTTCGCGAGTTCGCGAGATAATTTGACCCGCTGAGCTTCACCTCCAGAAAGGGTGGTAGCCGATTGTCCTAGTCTTATGTAGCCAAGTCCAACGTCTTGCAACGTTCTTAGGATACGATGGATGTTGGGTATATTCTCAAATAATTCAACACCTTGATCAACAGTCATCGCAAGTACTTCAGCTATATTTCGTCCACGATATTTCACTCTCAACGTAGCCTCATTAAAGCGCTTACCTTTGCAAGATTCACAGGTTACGAAAACGTCAGGAAGGAAATGCATTTCGACTTTTATTACTCCGGCGCCCTGACAGCTTTCACATCGGCCACCTTTCACATTAAAGCTGAAGCGTCCTGCCTGGTATCCATAGATTTTGGACTCCTCTAAATTAGCGAAAAGATTCCGAATATGATCAAAAACTTTAACGTAAGTAGCCGGATTAGAACGGGGTGTCCTTCCTATAGGTGATTGATCGATATCTATCACGCTCTGAAAATATTCGAAGCCTTCTATGGAATCAACCTCTCCTATTACCTGCCGAGAGTTATGAAAATGGTTTTGCGCAGCAGGCCACAAGATTGAGTTGATCAATGAACTTTTACCCGCTCCACTGACTCCTGTGACGACATTGAGACTTGCTGACTTAAAACGAACCTCAATATTCTTCAGATTATTTTGTCGAGCTCCCCTGATTACGAGTTCTTTTTGATCTTTAGAAACACCTTCTAAGCCCTTTCCAATAAATTTTTTACCAAAGAGGTACTGACTGGTTAGGCTCTTTCTGTTTTTTTTGAGGGCTGGTACGGTTCCTGAAAAGACAATCTCTCCCCCTAACTCGCCTGCACCTGGCCCAAAGTCGACTACGTGATCAGCAGCTTTGATAGTGTCATAATCGTGCTCTACAACCAATACTGAGTTTCCTATATCTCGAAGGTGTTGCAAGGTTTGAATCAATCTATCGTTATCCCTTTGGTGTAGTCCAATTGAAGGTTCATCTAAAATGTAGAGCACTCCTGTCAATTCGCTACCTATCTGACTTGCAAGACGAATTCTTTGACTTTCCCCACCTGATAATGAAGGAGCGAGGCGATCGAGAGTGAGATAATTGAGTCCAACGCTTACTAAAAAGCCTAATCGAGATCGTATCTCTTTTAATACTTCAGAGGAAATTTGTTTTTGGTTACCTTCGAGACGAATATTTTCAAAGAAATGAAGAGCTTCTTTAATTGTCATCGAGCATACTTCAGCAATACTATTCGTTTCAATTTTGACTGCTTTTGATTCTGCACGAATACGACTGCCATTGCATTTACGGCATTTGACTGGTTTAACGTGCTTAGAATGTGACTCGCGGAGTTCCTGTCCTCCCTCAGCAGCTTCTTTTATTCTCTCGAGATACGTATTTACGAGCCCTCTGTAATGATGGCGGCCAAAACTTGAATCTGTTCCTGATTGCAGGTCCAGCGAAATACGTTCGGCACGTCCGAAAAACAAATAATTCTGCTGGATTTCAGTTAGATCCTTAAACGGTGTGTCTTCATCGATATCTAGTTGACTAATAATCGATTTAATATATCGATAAGTCCATCCTTTTCTACGTTTCATAGCGCTGGCCCATGGAATAACAGCACCTTTCGATATACTTAGATTTTCATCTTGAATGAATGTCCATTCATCCACAGCCATTTTGCTGCCAAGTCCATTGCAACTAACACACATTCCTAGTGGTGAGTTGAATGAGAATGATTGAGGGCTTAGTTCTGGGAAGGAGATATTGCAGGAACTACAAGCTAATTTTTCTGAAAATACAATATCTTTTCCGGTATCTAGGCGATGCACTATTATCGTGCCTTCCAAACAATATTTAAGTGCTGTTTCTACCGAATCTGTGAGGCGATTGCGAATCCCGTCTTTCACTACAAGTCGGTCGATAACAATCTCTAAATTGTGTTTTAATTTTTTATCTAGAGTAATTTGTTCTTCAAGATTGTGGAGTTTTCCATTGACCCGCATGCGGGTGAATCCCTTGTGGATAGCTTCTTCAAAAACTTCGCGGTATTCTCCTTTGCGATTACTAACTTGTGGAGAGAGTATCATTAACTTAGTTTTTTCTGGCCAGCTCATTATGTAATCAACCATTTGCTGAGCTGTTTGACGGCCTACTGGCTCTCCACATTTGTGACAATAGTGCTTGCCCACTCGCGCGAAAAGAACTCTCAGATAATCATAGATTTCGGTTACAGTTCCAACAGTAGACCTAGGATTTTTACTTGCCGCCTTCTGTTCAATCGAGATTGTGGGCGATAAACCTCTAATATAATCATAGTGTGGTTTCTCCATCTGACCCAAAAATTGTCTGGCGTAACTACTCAATGATTCAACATATCTTCTTTGACCTTCGGCATAGATAGTATCAAACGCTAAAGATGATTTACCCGAGCCACTTACGCCCGTGAACACTACTAGCTTGTTCTTGGGAATTTCGAGATACACGTCTTTTAAGTT
>JAYZAC010000135.1:0-18548 GCA_036339875.1 bacterium
TGCGATAGAAACCACGCTCTAATTTTGGCAATTTGATGATCTGATCTCGAGGCTTATAATCTGCGGTTGGTTCTAAAGATTGACTCCACTCTGCCACGGGCTCTTTACGGAGAATCTGTCTGATCTGCTTATCATTTAGATAATCACCAAGGTTGGAATACTTAAGATCCAAAATTTTGGACCAATTTTCTTTGTAAACTCTGAAATATAGCTTTTTTACATTTCTATAATTAACGAATAGCTCACTATTCGAAGAATTTACCGAGTGCTCTATTTGAATCTCATACTCTGATTGCATAATTTGATTTTGTAAATTCCGACAAAGCTGAGCACCATCTGAAACGCCATAGGAATTAATGGCTCGGTTACAAATTTTCATAGCTTCTACTAGCTCATCTTTTTCTCGATAAAGCATGGCTAGTTGATGTAAAGCTAGAGTAGACTCAGTAGTTTCGGCGTAGATCTCAGCTAATTCTTGGTAACGCTCCATCAAAATCTCGGTTCTATCCGAACCCAATCCATGCTGATTCATGGCTTGGAGCCGTTCTACTTCGGTTGCAACAAGTACATCTTTTTTATTCAGCTCTTTTAGATAATTCAATAATTGCTGATACGATTCAATCAATTGAAATAGTTGCGATTGTTTGTCGGTAGTTTCAGGTCTAAATTCCAAAAATTTATCTAGGTTACCGAAGGCGGGACTTCGCGTATCGACTTCAAAAGCATCTGAAGGTTTTGCTAAAGAACTGATCCCAAATTTGTGAAAAGAAATTTTTTGACGAAGAACAAACTCATATAGGGACTCACAGTAGGTCCAATCGAGACTACCTTTTTGAATAACGGGCACATAATCTTCAGTCTTCAATCCTTGAAGGTGCTTTTTATCTTTGACGGCTTCGTTAAATAAAGCGGCAACTTTACGAAATAATTTTGGAGAATCCCAAGTGCTTATATCTTCATTTTCAAGACCACTTGTTTGACTTCGTTTATTGAACTTCCAAGTGTTTTGTTGATAATAATGCCAATACCAAATTGCCACAATGGCGCGGGCTATTGCCAATTGGTTTTTTGGAAGGCTATCAATTTGTTGGCGTAAAATATTGAGTTTATCTAGCGGCTTTTTACCTTGAATATGAGCCTGATTCAAAGCTTTCCAACATAATGCTTTAAGATAATGGCCTCGAAGTTCATCCTCATTCTTAGTTTTATCTAAAATTTTTTCTAGAATCTTTAAGGCGGTTTTAGGCAGTTTACTTTCTTCGGCCTGCAAAACTCTTTGCCAAAGTCGATCGAGATTTTGGGTGCTAGTCGACGTCCAGCTAGTGGCCCAAGCTGAACTAAAAAAGCTAAAAAAAGCCAATACCCAAAAGATTCTTAAAAACATAAAGTACTCCAATTAAGTAAATTGATAACAATATAAAAATTGCGCCTGAATTTTTCAAAAAACTAAGTCAGATTTTTAAGACAGAGATATTTGAATAAGGTTCCGTCTTCCTCTTGTCAGTCATCTATGTGACAGGTACCATCGCAGATATGTCTAAGAAATCGAAATCTCTGGCCCAGAACTCATTAAAAACGTCTAAGATCATTTGGATAATTCAAAGTCTGAGTCCAATCATTTATACCATCGTGGCCTTAGTTCTTGCTGAGCAAAATGGAGGTATTCACCAGTGGCAAGGGATGTTGAGTCTTAATGCTATAACTCAAAACGATTATCTGATTTACGGTCTATGGTTCTTCGTTCTAAATTCACTAATTGTAGGATTTTATCTAGCTAGACAGTTTGAACTACAGCGATTGGAATCAAACCTAAATATTGATCAAAAATCTCGATTGCTACTTAGACACACAAGCATAATCTTAACAATTATGGATTCGGCCGCTATTGCTGCTTTACTATTCGCACTAATGGGTGGTTCCATATGGCATTTTCTGGGCATAATATTCATAGTACTGAATTGTAAGATTAGCCAATATCCCCGTCTCTAGCAAGATCAGTTTTAATAACAGTCCATAGATTATCTCATACATTTGACACTCTATGATACACTTCGCGCCATGCAATCAGGACTAGAAAAACTACGACAGCACACAATTTCTGTATTTCAAAATGATCCTATTCCAGCGGGAGCTTTTTATGGATTAGTCGAACATGTTTCTAAAAGTGATGCTCAAACTCTTGGACTCGTGGAAAGATGCCAAAATATGGATCGCTCGGGTTCATGGGATTACGAAGATTTGTTGAGTAGTGACCCCGTACATATAAAACTCCTACTGATTCCCAAAGGTAGTAAAATCCCTATTCATGACCACCCGGGGATGCATGTTTTATTGAAGGTTATTTGGGGCAAAATGCATTTAAGAGCTTGGGACTGGGCAAGTGAACATCCTTTCTCTGGACTCGCTCGTCAAACTATTGACACTGTTATGGATGGCTCTTCACAACCCTCAATGATTTTTCCAGAAAAAAATAACATTCATACAATGACCGCAATCGAAGACTGTGCTTTTCTTGATATTTGCTCGCCTTTCTACGATGATTCCAAGGGTCGAACTTGCACATATTACTCAGAAGAGTCTAATCAGACTATGGGTAATGAAGTACTAGTCCGGTTATCAAAGAATTAGAAAAACAATCAAAACATTCTGAACTTACCTGTACATAGTGACCTCCGATAATTAGGTGTTCCTAAAATTTAATTAGAAACTAAAAATCGGAGGATAGTATGTTTACTGTTACTATTTTTTTTATATGTATACTAATAAGTACCCTATGTTTACGAGTGATTCCATTCGTTAGATATGCTACGTTATTGGCATGCTTAAAAGTTAGCTTACTCTTCTGGCTTTTGTGTTTACCATTCGAAAGCATCATGAACTCATTACTCTTTCATCTAGGAACTTCGATAGGTATTCTTGAGGGGACCTTAGTATGTTTGTTCATTGGAATCCTGTACCCTGCCTTCTCACTCCGCTTAGCTGAAAGATGTACTGAAGATTTTGAAATAGAAACTTTTCCAATGACTATCTTGACTGTTTATACTTTTAGCGCACTTAGTTTATCAGCTGTCTATGGCCTAGGATTAGCTCCAATTCTAAACTGCTAAGAGCATAATTCCGGTCTAAAATTGATACTAGTTAGCCTTGGATAGACTGGCAATATGGTAAAATAAGGTAAAAGTATTGGAGAAAAATATATGTTATGGATTACAAAATTACTAGTCAGTATTCTGTTCACAAGCCTTTGCTTGGCTATTCTTCCATTTGTAAAATATCGTAATTTATTTTCTTGTTTAAAGGTCAGCGCCCTTCTATCTCTTTTTGCATTACCAGTAAGCATAGCCACTGCCACCACAAGTGTGTTCGTATTCATGGCAGTTGGATGGATACCTTTGGTAGGAGCTTTTTCAGAAGTGCTAGCGGCATTTATTTCGACGTTTATTTTTCAGACCGTAGCACTTTTCGTTGCCGATAAAATGGTGGAGGATTTCGAAATTAAAACTATTGGCCACACATTCTATACAATCTTCATCCTATCTCTGTTCAACGCTATCGCATTTGCTCTGATAGGTCTCTAGTGAGGATTACTCAACTCAATCTAAGCAGTTACATACTACGGCGATACTGACCTCCAACTTCATACAAAACATCAGATATTTGACCAAGACTGCAGTACTTAACAGCTTCCATTAGCTCCGCAAAAATGTTATCACCGCTAAGAGAAGTCCTTCTTAACCTTTCAAGTGCTTGATCTGACTCGCCTCGAAACTTGTTTTGAAAAGACTTCAAACGCTCAATTTGTTCATCTTTTTCTTCATAACTAGCCCGAGTAACGGGAATGAACTCTTCCATTTCCTGATGTTCTGAAAGGTAGGTATTTACTCCGATAATTGGTAAATCACCAGTGCTCTTACGAGTTTCATATAACATAGACTCTTCCTGAATTTTGCTTCTCTGATATTGTGTTTCCATAGCCCCCAAAACACCGCCTCGACGAGAAATTCTTTCAAACTCAGTTAATATAGCTTCTTCTACCAAATTAGTAAGTTCATCTATTACAAAAGACCCTTGCAACGAGTTTTCATTTTTAGCTAAACCTAATTCTTTTGTAATTATCAATTGAATTGCCATAGCTCTACGCACAGATTCCTCCGTAGGCGTTGTAATAGCTTCATCATAAGCATTGGTGTGTAAACTGTTACAATTATCGTAGATAGCCATTAAGGCCTGCAAAGTAGTTCGAATATCATTAAATTGAATTTCTTGAGCATGTAAAGAACGTCCAGAAGTTTGAATGTGATATTTCAATTTCTGCGAGCGCTCATTAGCTTGATACTTATCTCGCAAAGCTACAGACCAAATACGTCGAGCCACCCTACCTATTACCGAATATTCTGGATCCATCCCATTACTAAAAAAGAAACTTAAATTACCTGCAAATTCATCGATAAGCATCCCTCGAGCAAGGTAGGCCTCTACGAAAGTGAATCCGTTGGCCAGGGTTAGCGCACATTGAGTGATCGGATTAGCTCCAGCTTCTGCTATATGATAGCCACTAATGCTCACTGAATAAAAATTCTTAACCTTCTTTTGAGTGAAGTAAGCTTGAATATCGCCCATCATCTTTAATGCAAAGTCAACACTAAATATACAAGTATTTTGAGCTTGATCTTCCTTGAGAATATCAGCCTGTACAGTCCCTCGTACTGTTTGGAGTACCTCATCGCGTAAAGTTTCATATTCGATACTATTCATTGATATTTGTCGAGCCTCTACCTGCTGATTAATTGCTGCATTCAAGAACATTGCCAGAATTATAGGAGCAGGTCCGTTAATGGTCATCGAAACTGAGGTGTTTCTATTGATTAAATCAAAGCCTTTGAATAGGTCTTGCATATCCTGTAAGGTACAAATGCTCACTCCAGATTCACCGATCTTTCCATAAATATCTGGTCGCTTCTGGGGATCTTCACCGTATAGTGTTACAGAATCAAAAGCTACACTCAGACGCTTACTTTCATCATTTTTCGATAAGTAATGAAATCGTTCGTTGGTACGTAGTGGCCCACCCTCTCCAGCAAATTGACGTTTTGGATCTTCGTCAATTCTTTTGAACGGAAATACTCCAGCAGTATAAGGAAATCTACCCGGTAAATTTTCGCGACGCATAAAATCAAGTTGATCACCCCAATCACTGAATTGTGGAAGAGCTACTTTAGGAATTTTTGTTCCTGAAAGACTCTCAGTATTCAATTCAACCTTAAATTCTCTACCTCGAACATTATAACTAAATTGATCCTGACGATAATCATGCTGATCTTGATTATATTGGTTCAAAAGCAAACGAGTCTGGGAACATAATTCTTCGTTTAGCTGATCTGCTTTATTTCGTAGATCTACATTATTTAGGTACTCTGCCGCCCCATTAATTTGATACGCCACCCTTGCAGAAGCAGACATTATTCCAGTGTTTTCATGATAGCTACGAACACAATCTGCTATCTCACCAAGATAATTAGTTCGTGCTGGAGGTACAATAACATTACTATATTGTGCTGCCTCTTGATCTATATCTGCACCTTTAAGATGCTGCCAATAGTTATCCTCTACAAAACTATCTGCAATAGCCATCACAAGTTGGGTAACACCCTGATTATTGAATTGTGATGCCGTTGTTCCAAAAACTGGGATATCAGTACGATGATTAGGCAAATCATGATTACGACAATATTGTTTACGAACATCTTTCAAGGCATCTTCACCGCCACGTTTTTCATACTTATTGACCGCAACAAAGTCTGCTAAGTCAAGCATTCCAATCTTTTCAAGTTGAGATTGGGCTCCAAATTCAGGAGTCATTACGTACAGCGTTTTATGAGAAAAACTACAAATATCAGTATCGCCCTGACCAATCCCAGAGGTCTCCACAATAATAAAATCGGCATTCGAATTCTGTAAAACTAGTATGGCTTCTTGAATACTTTTAGATAGAGCGCTACTTGAGTCTCTTGTAGCCATGCTACGCATATAAGTCTGCTCAGAATTGAGAGCATTCATTCGAATGCGGTCTCCAAGTAATGCCCCACCAGTGCGCTTTCGGGTCGGATCCACACATACAATGCCTATTTTGATTTCTGGAAATCTTCTCAAAAAACGACTAATCATCTCATCCGTTAAGGAACTTTTACCAGAACCACCAGTCCCTGTAATACCCAGTACAGGGACTGATCGTTTTGATTGTCCCAAAGAGTCTAATAAGGTCTGCTTGTCTTTATCATCTAGATTTTCGATCCGAGTTATCATGGAAGCAATACTAGTTGGATTTTCAAAGCTAATAGAATCAAATTCTCTTTCAGGAAGGGCGTAATCTGACTGTTTTAAACAATCACTTATTACACCTTCTAAACCCATTCTCTGACCATCTTCGGGTGAGTAAATACGAGTAATTCCACTCTGCTGTAATTCTTCAATCTCATTTGGAAGAATTACTCCACCACCACCGCCAAAAATTTTTACATGTGATGCCCCTTGATCATCAAGAAGTTTACGAACATATTTAAAATACTCCATATGCCCACCTTGATAAGAAGAAATGCACACAGCGTGAGCATCCTCTTCAATAGCTGCCTCTGCAACTTGGCGAGCTGGTATATTATGACCTAGATGAATAATTTCAGCTCCACCCTTTTGTAATAGGCGTCGCATGATGTTTATCGCTGCATCGTGCCCATCAAAAAGAGAGGCCGCGGTGACCATACGGACCTTATTCTTTGGTCGATAAAGATCGTCTATACCAATGGTTTTCATAGCTAGCTCCCCAAGATAATCATGCATAGGTTATACCCTTACAAGAGCAATCAGTGCAAGTTCTGTACTTAGTGAGTCTTGCGAACTTCCCCTGAAAATGCTACATCTAAACAATAATATTGTCTTGGAGAGAACAATGAAAATCCTAATATTTTTAATGAGTTTAGTCTTAATTGGAGCTAGTCCGTTCCAATGGGAGGATGAATCCGCTCCTAAGCCAAAACTTGATACGCAGCAAAAACAGCTAACACCTACTCAGCCTAGTCCTAGTAAACCCCAGACTGGTCCATCTGGTTCAAATTATTCAAACCCCAATAACTCTCCTTTAAATCCTTTTGATGACCCATTTTTCAGTGGTTCTATGTCAATTCATGATATGCATCAACAGATGCGTAAACGCCAAGAGGCTTTAATGAAACAGTTTGGAAGTTTTTTTGATGATCCATTTTTTCAATCTCCCATGGGATTTGGAATCCCCTCTCGAGGCTTTCGAGGGCAAAGTGGAAGCAATCATAGACCTAATCCTCAAAATAATGGAAATCGAAATCAATCTGGAAATTCTTGGAGTCCATTTCCAAGAGCTTTTTCGGGTAATATGAATCAGAATCTTGAGGTTATAAACAAAAACGGATTCATCGTGGTACAAAAAATCATTGATCCCAAGGCTAATCAGGATTATCAAGTAAATTTAAGAGGTAGATCAGTAACGGTCGTATCACAAACTAAGCAACAGAATGAAGAAAACTCTCAATATGGTCGTAGTTTTTCTCAAAGTTATAGTTCTAGTACTCAATCTGTATTACTACCAGAAGATGTAATGAATGATTTTACCCAACGCATAGTAGGGGACAAATTGGTTCTGGTATTCCAGAAAAAATGAGCCTAGCTCTTGCACCTAAGATCTTGCTCCCTTAACATCCTGAGCCTAAATCATTGAATGGGGAATCATTATGAAAATGTCCAGTTTAGTGGGTCGCCGCACTAAAGAAACACCGAAAGATGCCGAATTGACCTCTCATAAGTTTTTACTTCGCGGTGGGTATATAAAGCAGCAATCCAGCGGAATTTTCTCTATGCTACCTCTTGGAAAGCGTATCGCTCTGAAAATCGAAAGAATTATCAGAGAAGAAATGGATGCTATCGAAGGTCAAGAAGTGACTATGCCTGTGGTCATGCCTGCCAGTATCTGGAAAGAAAGTGGTCGCTACGATGCCGTAGACAATACCATGGTTAGGTTTGACGATCGTACAGGCGCCCCTTGCGTACTTGGCATGACCCATGAAGAAGCTGTCGTTCATATGGTAAGAGGCGATGTTACGTCATACAAGCAGCTACCGTTGATGGTTTATCAAATTCAAACTAAATTTAGAGACGAACCACGTAGTCGCGGTGGCTTAATTCGTGTTCGAGAATTTACAATGAAAGATGCTTACAGTTTTCATGCCTCGCAGGAATGTCTAGAAAATTATTACGAGCGTTGCTATAAAGCATATGAACGTATTTATGCTCGTTGTGGCTTAACTAACGTAATTTCAGTAGAGTCAGACTCAGGAATGATGGGCGGCTCAGTAGCTCACGAATTTATGTATGTGAATGAATGTGGTGAAGACACATTAATTTTGGGAAAAAATAGCGAATATAAAGCTAACAAAGAAGTCGCCATAACAAGATATGAATATCCCCCAGAAAAATCTCTAGAGCTTAAAGAGGTTCACACTCCAGATCATTCCACAATTGAAGATGTGGCAAGATTCTTAGGAATTGATCAAAAAAAGACCTGTAAAATTGTACTACTGGAAAATATGCAGGACAATAAGTTAGTCACCGTTCTTGTTCGGGGTGATCGTGAAATTAATGAAATAGCCGTCCGTAAAGCTTTGAGTGGCGCAGAAATTAAGTTTGCAGAAGAAGATTTAATTCTTAATGCAGGTATCTATCCAGGATATGGTTCTATGATTGGTGTGGATATCGATAAAGTCCATCTTCTGATTGACGAATCAATTATTGGAAATTCAAATCTGGTAGTTGGAGCCAATAAAAAAGACTACCACGTTAAAAATTGGAATTTTAAAAGAGACTTGAATGCTGGAATTATTGGTCAATTTAGTTTCGTTCAAGAAGGAGACTTAGACCCAACAGGAGCAAACCAAATTAAACTAACTAGAGGAGTTGAAGTCGGTAATATTTTTCAGTTAGGTACTAAATATTCTCAATCTATGGGAGCTACCTATTTGGATGATAATGGTAAAGCACAAGACTTCATAATGGGTTGTTATGGTATCGGTGTAGGTCGTCTTCTGGCCTGCCTAATTGAAGAACATCATGATAATTTTGGACCCCTATGGCCAATTGCTACCGCACCTTTCGAAGTACATCTATGTATGCTGGATAAAAAGAAAGAAAATATTGAGGAAATTGGCTGGAAAGTATACAGAGAGCTTCGATCTGCTGGTGTTGACGTCCTAATCGACGATCGTAATGAAAAAGCAGGCTTTCAATTTGCGGATGCAGATCTAATCGGGGCTCCCTTAAGAATAGTTCTATCCGCGAAAACTGTAAAGCAAGGTCAATTTGAACTAGGCTTTCGAGGAAGCAGAGACAAAGAACTCTTTGCGCTAGATAATCTTACAAAAGTGGTTAATGATAAATTAAACATAATTAAGCAAGACAAAAACACACTCTAAATCAATCCTTTTGTTCTAAAATATGGATGACCATTGAGCGAGTAGTGAAGCCTAGGTATGCAGCATAAAAAATGATTTGAATCAGCAACTTTTATGCGAGAGTCTGCGTAGTGATTTGCGGAGGAACTTTTAATGATTTTTCGCGTTCTACTACCCGTTTTGTTTCTGTCACTGTTGTGTCAATCTCTAGTTGCCAATCAAATGAAGGCACCTACAACCCCTAAAAACCCCAATGTAAGTGCAGGTATTAATACCAACTTGAAGAATTTATACAGAGCTAAAAAACAGCTAGAATTATCTCAAACGCTAACCAGTAAACTACATCAAATTCGAAATGTACAGAACGAATCTTTTTCAAAAATTTTACAACAAGCATATCAATTAGAGCGTGGAAAAATGCCCTCTAAAGCTAAAGTTCAGCAACTAGATTCCTTCTTAAGACAAGCTATTAAATTTCGTAATGCCGATAAGCAACTTTCTATTAAAACGTTAACTAGACTCGTCAAAGCTAATAAATCATTTGATGGATTGAAGCGCACTGCGGATGGACTACAAAGATTTACTACAGAAATTAAGAACTGGGATAAAGCGAGAATTGAAACAACAAAAATTTACAATAAAGTAAATGGCATAAGAACAAAACTAGGTTATGCAGAACTTGAGCCATATAAAGTAAAAGTGGTTCGTAGAATAGCAACCAATGACTACCGATTCCTATTGGAAGATAGTATTCGTCAGAAACAAGATTTAACTAAAAAATTACTGAAATCCAAGACTTACAAATCGAAAGCTGAAATTCGACAAGCGATCCTAAACAAAGAACCCGCGGTCAAAGATTTGGCTCAACTTGATCGTCGTATTCGATTCTTAGACACAAGCCTTAAGGAAAATCCCTTAAAATATTCTAAGTTTAAAGCAAACAAAGTTCACCAGAAAGTCACCCAATTTACTAAGTCCACTAAAATTGCTCAGCAAGGTATCTCGTTTTTGAACAAAATGCCGGCAAACAGCAGTATGGTTGATGCCTTAAGAGCTCAGCGTCTTGATATTTACCATCAATTGAAGATAAGTGGAGATTACAAAACATGGCGTCAGATAAGAACTGCTTTAAAAGACCCCAAAATTAATAACCCCAAAATTATTGAACTACGTAAAATTGACACCAAAATTCAGAAAGCTCGTTATGACATTAGGATGTCTCGCCTACCCTTAGTATCAGAAAATAAATTTTTCGCGAAGCGTTGGGCAAATTTGAATAACGAAATTTTAAGACTGAAAACACTCAAAAAGTATGCTCGGACTGATACAAATATTAAAACTACTCATGTAGATAGTTTGAAATTAACCCAGCGTAGTTTATACATGGAGCAGTCATCTCTGCGATTGAAACATAGTTTAATAGCAGACAAAACATACTCTTCACCTCAAGAGCTCAGTAAAGCCCTCAAAGTTGGAAACTTCAAAGATCCTCGCATGAAATCTTTGGCACGCTTAGAAACTGACTTATCTAAGGTTAAGTCAAAAATTACACGTTCAGTAAGTGGTAAAGTAGGCTACATAACTCGTCTTTACAATGAAGCTAGTAATAATGGAAAAATTCCTACGAAAGCTCAAAATTTAGCTCAATCAGCCAAACTAAGTACTAAGGAATTATTGAAGCAATCTAGCAATGCCGGAGCAAAGTTCAAACAACAGAGCAAAGAGCTTTTCGTAAAAGGTAAAGAAGGATTTACTCGCGCTACGAATAAGGCTCTAGAAAATGGGCAGAAGCTCTACACTCGAAGTGGAGAACAGTTTCAAGTAGCAAAATCCGTGCTTGTCGAGAAATCCGGAAAGTTATATAAAGCTAGTAAGAATGGTTTAACCCGGGTTAAAAGTGGTATTGATACACAAGGTACTCGTTTGTATGAAGCCTCTAAAAATGGAGCTTTGAAAGCGGTAAAAAACTCCGGTAGGTCAGCAGCAAAACTTTATGTTAAAACAAAGAATGGTTTAACAAAGGCAACCCAAAATAACTTACAGTCAGGTGCTAAAATTTATACTGCTGGCAGCAATGGTGTAAAAAAGGCTAGTGGATCTCTCATTGCTAAGGGCAATGATCTGTACGTAGTGGCCAAAGATGGCCTAACTCGAGCAAAAACTAATTCTGTTAAAGGTGCTCAAAAATACTATGAAATTTCAAAATCTGGTTCAACAAAAGTAATCAATACTCTTGGTAAAGCCGGTGGTGACCTCTGGATTAAAACCAAAGATGGGCTATCCAGAGCTTCCAGAAACTCTATCAAACAAGGCACAAAACTTTACAGCATTGGTAAGAGTGGTTTACTAGATGTAAAGAATGCAATAGTCGAAAAGTCTGGTCGGCTATATCGATCTAGTAAGAAAGGATTGATTAGAATACAAGATGCAACTAAAGCTGGCGGTTCTCATCTATATAAAGCGACAAGCAATGGTGTTTTACGAACTGGAAAATCAATAACAACCAAAAGTAGTGAGCTTTACATCAAGACACAGCAAGGTTTTCAGAGAGCCACACGCTCAACTCTTACACAGGGAGCTAAAGTCTATAATCTTGGTAAAGAAGGTTTAACTAATGCAAAAAATGTAGTAGTCGAGAAAGCAGGTAAACTCTACACAAACGGTAAAAATGGCTTGACTCAACTTCAGAAAGTTCCGGCTGAAGGAGCAAAAGTTTATCGAACCGCCAAAAATGGAGTAGTCAGTAAAGTACATTCAACTGGAAAACAAATTAACGGGCTTTACGTGAAGGGCAAAAAAGGCTTTATTCAGGCTTCCAAAGCTTCAATTTCGAAAGGTACTGAACTTTACTCTATTGGTAAAAATGGTGTACAGAAAATTAGTCGAACATCTCTTCAAAAGGCAGGCGGTTTATATACAATAACTTCAAATGGTGTATCCCGAGCTACTGCGGAGACAGTAAAAGCTGGAGCCCGTGTTTATGAGTTCAGTAAAAATGGATTTAATCAGCTCAAGTCTGGCTTGGTGGAAACCAGTGGTAAATTGTATAAGACGTCTAAAGATGGTTTAACTAGGGCAACCAAAACCAGTGCTCAAAAAGCCGGTAAATTATTCTCTACTACTAGAAATGGTAGTATCAGCTTAGCAAAAGCTGGTGGGGACGCAACAAGTCGTCTTTATACGGCGGGTAAAGACGGTTTAGTGCGTGTTACACAATCTAGTATCAAAGCCGGTAATCAACTTTATACCATGGGTAAAAATGGCGTAGTCAAAGCTGGCAACGCTGTCATTAATTCTGGCGGGCAATTTTATACACATACTAAGAAAGGATTGGTAAAAGTAACTCAAAATTCTGTTAAAACCGGTGCTAAAATCTTTAATATTGGTAAAAATGGAGCAATTCAAGCGTCCAATTATATTGGTGGTCGCATAAGGATGGGGCAGTTGAATGCTGGACATCAATGGATTGTAAATAATAATACTTCAAACTCAGGATTTTTGGGTAACAGCTATAAACCCAGTTCACCAGCTAATACTCCATTGCGAGCCGCAAATGTAAATAATAACAGTAATCCAAATTTGATGGCTCGCATGAACCCATTGAATAATTTCAACTCGAATGCTGTAAAACCGGTACCTATTTCTAATCCGAAACCTCCTACTGCAGGAACACCAAAACCGGGTAATGGAAATTCAGGCAGTGGTAAGCAAGGAGCGGTTTGGGATAAGGTAAAAAATAGTGCTTGGGGAAAACAAACCTCCCAGACTGGTAAAGAATTAGCTAAGGGAATAGGAAATCTTAAAGGAAAAAGTCCTACAGAGGTAGTTAGACATGTAAAAACTGTTGGTAACAAAGTCGTAGACAAAACCTTAGCACCTAATGGTTACGAAATTAAAAGAGATGCAATTGCCGGTAAGATCCAAGCTAAAATAAGTCAATTAAATCTAGATATAGCTAATGCAAGAGCAAATAATCAGCTCAAGAAAGCAGCTAAATTGGAGGCTCTGCGAAATTCACTAAAGGGTGAATATCAAAAGTCACAAATTGGTCCACAAGGGGCACAGCTGAAGGCTCAGATTAAAGCGATTGGTGATCAAATCAATAGTCTCAAGGCCAATGGTGGTAGTAAGACTGACATAAAAGCATTGAAGCAAATTCAAACCCAGAAACAACAGTCTCTAAAAGAGCTCCAGGGTAATAAACCTGGTACTGCAAAAGCCTATGTTCGAGATGGATTACGTTTTGCAGTAATTTCTGCAGCTACTCAAGGCATACTTAATCTAGTAGACCAAGTAAAAAGTGGAAATGAAGTCAATGTTGGTAATGCCTTCAGCTTCATTACCTCCCCTGAATTCGTTATGGGAACTTCAGGTGCCTTTGCTGGTGGTCTCATTGTTCAAAAAACAATGGCGTCGGGTTTTGGAAAAATAATGATGCACAGTGTAATGAACGTTATACCTGGCGGCCCATTCGTTAAGAGCGTCGTTAGCGTGCTCCCCTATACTTTGGGTGCAATGGTAGGCTCAGACCTACTCACAGGAAATTTAGGTCAACGTGGAATCGGTGAAACTCTAGCCAGTGGTATTGGTTCATCAGTGGGTATGATGCTCGGCTCCGCCCTTTTTCCTCCGGTGGGTTCAATAGCTGGAGCTGTGCTAGGTGGAATGATAGCTGATTCTTTGTTTAAGTCATTTGGAGCTGGTGATAGTCAAGAATTAGCTGTGCGAATGCTTTATGAACCCCAATGGATTGAGTTTAATGAACTCGCCTACACTGATCAGGATACTTCTGAATTAAAAGCTACTATGGAAGCTACTGAAGGAGAGTTCCAAGCTTGGATGAAACCATTTTTAGATGGACTTACAAGTATCGAGGAACTCGAACAGGCTAAGGCTGATACATACCAACGCTATACCAATGCAGTAAACGATCATGGACCAGACCATCCTAATGCAAAAAATTCTTATCGACTTTATCAAGAAATCAGTCAAAGGATCGAGGAAGCAAGAAAACTGGGAGAATTTTCAATAGGAGAGTAGAACCTCAGGACTTGACTATCCACTTGAGAATGTCTTCAGACTTTCTAGAGTTAAAACTCTTAACTAAACTCTCTATTCTCATAACCTCACTATAAAAACCCGCAACATTCCCTTCTGTACCGAAGCAAACATAAACAAAGCAATTATCTAAATAATTAAGCATTTTTTATATCATCTGCAAATCTACAATTGGGCTATCTCCGCATACTCTAAAAATTGTATTAGCTCCATAATAATTAGTACATTCTATACAAGGAAGTAACGCGTTATTAAGAGATCCTCGAAACACTTTAAAATCACTACGAGAAATTAATTCGGTTAGTTGATCATCAGTGGGCTCTTCATAGGTAAATAGAACAACATGATCTATTTTTCCTCTAATAAAGTGCAGCGATTTATTACGTAATTAGCTAAACTTTCACGTCCAAAAGATAAGAGCATTTTATGCGGTCTCGCTTGAATACCTATTAACATTGTTATAAATCTTCCTACAAATTATTGTTGATTAAAATAATTTTAGAAAAAATACCGCAAGCACTTGACGCCTAAACAATACCACTTAGACTTTCTGGTTATTTAATTTTAATCATTTAATTATTGGAGACATAATGTATCGATGGTTACTCGCAGCATTCTTAATGTTCGCACTTAATAGTGCAATCGCAGCTCAAAATATTCTAATAACCCAAAGTACAGTTATCACCGAGTCTGATGACGATTGCGATGATAGTTGTCCATTACCAGAAGATGGCGATGAAAACGTGGCCAGTGGATGCCCTGGTGGCGGCGACGATGACGGAGATGGAGACGAAGGCGGTTGCCCACATCAAAGTACTGCTGCTGAAGGTTGTCCTGGTGGCGGCGATGATGACGGAGATGGAGACGGTGGCGGTTGCCCACATCAAAGTACAATTGCACACGGCTGTGGAGACGATGGTTGTGATGGCGATGATAATTCGGGAGATGACAAGAATTAGTCATGCTAAGACATTATTCTTGCTTAATCATCTGTCTTTTGCTTGGAATAGTGAATTCTGATGCAGATCGAGCAAAGCAAAAAATTGCTGTAATTGTAGGAAACTCGCAGAGCCTAAATTCACAGGCTCTGCTCAAAGGCCTCAAAAGTAAACGTTTTAAGTACAAATTATATTCCCTTAAGGAACTTAAATCCTTACCTTTTCAGGAGATATTCGATCAATTCATAGACAGTTCAGTCGTCAGACTCATTGATCAAAAAGACCCCCAGTCATACATGACAATTGAAGAGTCACATTTTTGGGCAGAATTCTTGAGTAATCGGGGTAGTTTGACTTTGTTTGCTGATACTCTGTCTAAAGATGAACAGGTTTATGAAACTGATCTGCCTGATTATGTTGGATTTAAATCCAATCGATTGGATGCGCAAGTAGAGAACCTTCTTGGCAGCGATAAAGATCTAATTTCTAAAGGACAAGTGCTGCATGTCGACGGCACGAAGAAACGAGATCAAATTATACCTCGAACTGGGTCCGGAATTGATATTGTTTATAAGAGCCAAGATGGCATTGTATTTGGTATCAAGCAACAGACTTGTAATTTTAGAATGAGTTATTTTACTTTTTTACCAGGTGAAATAAAAGATACCAAGAACCGTCATAAATTCATTGAGAGAGTTATAGATTGGAATTTAGGTTACTCTCTTGGCGTTGGAATGCAAGCCCCCGACTTCAATATATTGCTCCCTGATGGTACCCCTACTGGAATTTATAACGAATACAATAAACTTAACTCAATCGTCATAGTTGAATTTATGGCAACTTGGTGTTCTAGCTGTAAAAAACAACTTCCTACAATGGTTTCTCTTAAAAAAGAGTTCCAAGGAGCTGATGTAAGTTTCATATTTGTCAGTTATAAAGAAAATATTGATACCGTTCAAAACTACCTTAAATCGCATCCAGAAATTACATGGCCCGTAGCAATTACACCAGATGGTCTAGGAGCTTTAAGATACGGGATAAAAGCACTACCAGGAATATTTATCTTAGACTCAAATCGTAAAGTTCGCTTTATTAACAAGCGACTTACCGATTTACAAACACTTAAGAAAAATATTTCAATCCTTTTGCAAGATAGATATTTCAAATTACTACATGAATCTGGAGACAAATAAATACATAACTACTTTAAAAAAAACAGAGACCTCAGCAAACCGAGGTCTCTCGTTCTAGTAGTCTAGTCCGCTGATTAAAGAATATCGCGCACAAACATCTCCTTGATAACAAAGACTGAAAACAATAGTGCCCTATTGTATTCATCCCAACGGATACTTCAAGTAAACTAATGTGCTTTTTTCTGAAAAAAACTTTTTTTTTTAGAAAAAGAATTCCAAAACTATAATAATTTTTGCAAAAACTGATCTAGATAAGGGACTAAACAGTACTTTTATAAGTTATTCATTAAAATTCAGTGCAACCTAAAATCAGACTCTCAAATTAATTTCTGTAGCCAAACTTTCTGATTAAAACGCCACCAAATTAAGAGTGTTTTTACGATCCATTCAGAAGATAGAATAAAGAAAACCGCCAAAGGACCCCAGTGCCAACTCAGCGCAGCAATTAAAGCTAAAGGTACAGAGAATAAATACATCCCTCCTAATTCAACTAGCGCCGCGGGTAAATAATCTCCACCACTACGTAAAGCACCTACCATTAAGATCATTCCTATCATTTTAACTGGGAAAATTACACCATGAATCCAAAACATACTCCAATACAGCTCTTTTTGATATAAATCAAAAGGATAGAATAATAAAATTAAGGGACTAATTATGGCTAATCCAGCAATTATTAAAAAAGAGTACTTAAGGCAAATTCGCATCATCACCTGACTATGAAGCCAAGCTCTATTGAATTTTAACCGCCCAAGGTCTCTACCAATTATAATTCCCGCAGACCAGGTGAAACCCATGCAAAATGCATCGGCCATACAATCCATCAAATACATTACATTGTAAACAGCTAAAATATCCGTACCCATTTCACTAAAAGCTCTACTATATGCTAATACGGCTATGGCCCAAAAAATATCTTGAAAGAGCAATATGCCACTAAATTTTAGAACTTTTACCCATAAATCATTGTCAAAAGTAAATAACCATCGCCACCTAAAATTTACCTCAGAGGCTTTTGTAAGAAATAACCAGAATAAAATTATGACAGAAAGTATTCTAGTTAAGCTCGTAGCTAATCCTGCTCCAAATTCACCTAGTACAGGAAATCCAAAGAGTCCAAATATTAAAATGAAATTGAGTAAAATATTGACTGCTGTGGCTACAATTTTTAATCTAAACTCTTCTGATGTAAGTCCATAACTTCGTAAAGCTGACTCAAGTACAATAATACATGCCAAGAAAGGTAAACCAGGTCCTAAACCCTCAGCATATATAGTAGAAACTTCAACTACTGCGGATTCTACATTCCATAACACTAGAAATATATCTAACCCTTTTATAAATAATATGCAGAGTAATATGCCTGCCATGAAGCTTACAGTTAAGGCAGAGCCAGTTAATTTACCCAAAGCTTCTAACTTACTATCACCATGAAGTTGAGTCATTAGTGAAAATACACCAAAACCCAAGGCTATAAAGAACATGAAAAATACGAAGAAATAAGCATTAACCAAACCTACTGACGCTACTGAAACAGTACCTATCTGCGCTACCATCATCAGGTCTATTTGCTGCATTAAAATATGAAGCAAACTCTGCCCAACTAAGGGCCAACTCAGACTTAAGTACTCCTTTTCAAAGTTCTTCATTTGTAACAACTTACCCTAAACCTTGCATAATTAGCGCTTTTAGATACAATGAGATCCCATTTTTTTGGAGGTACTAATGGCAAAGATGGGTCGAATCGTAACCTTACGCTTGGGAAAAATAGACAAAAAAGCTATGCAACGTTTTTTGGATGATTCTCTTAAGGGTTTAACTGCAGAAAAAGAAAAAGCAAATCCAAAAGAGTTTGAAATCGCTCGAAAGACTCTTCGTACTCTTCAAAA
>JAYZAC010000136.1:0-36096 GCA_036339875.1 bacterium
TCAAGATCCGCAGCCTTAATCAGCCATTTAATTGCATTGTCGTAATCTTTACTATACTTATTAGAGAGATATGTATCGGCCTTTAAAGTGAATGATTTTGAATATTCTTGCGCTAATGCTTTGTCCAACCAATCGTTTGCTCTCTGATTTTGCTTAGAATTATCACTGCGAGCGAACAAGGACCGCGACAAATAGACTTGGGCCTCAGGATTACCATTTTTAGCCGATTTTTTCATCCACTCGAAAGCTTCCTGTTTATTTTGATTAAAGTCTTTTTTGCCTTTATCAAAGTAACTACCGAGTAAACATTGAAAACGGTTAGCACCTCTTTCTGCTAAGAATTGTACATACTCATCAACACCGATTCCCAAGGGTGGTTCAGAATAAGTTTCCTTTAAACCAGTCATCAAACAATTTATTCCGGGTAAACCTTTGACCTTAGAATCTTGGTAAAACTTGTTTGCTTTTGATTGATCAACTTTCACACCAAGTCCAAGATCATGATGAAGTCCGCAAGCCAATATTGAGTCTAAAGACCCTTGACGAGCTGCTTTATTGAACCAATTAAAACTATCTTTGAATGATCTAGTACCATGCTCACCCTTGAAATAAAAATTGGCTAATGAAATTTGAGCATCCAAATATCCTTGCTCTGCAGCTACGAGCATAAAGCCTCTAGCAATCTTAGAATTATCAGCTGTCTTAGGACGAATTGATGCATATAATTGACCTAATAAAAAAGCTGCTTTAGCATACCCGCCTTTGTATCTAGATGGTTCAATCGGTCTTGTCTTAATATTTAAGCTCTTTGATAATGCTTGAATATAAAGTTCGATTGCTCCGTCATTATCTTTATTGACTGCCAAAGCATTTTGTTTCATGTAACCTAACATTACAAGACCATCTAGGCTTCCAGAATCAGCTGCTAAACCAAACCACCTATATGATTTGTCATAATCTCTATTGGTCCCACGACCTTCTAAATATAAATAGGCTAGACGAAGCATAGCGTTAATATCTCCAGCTTCAGCTGAATTTGAATATAGAGTTTTTGCTTTTGGTAAGTTCTTTGCAACTCCTATTCCATGTTCATAAATGTATCCAACTTGGGTAGCTTTATCCTTTCTATCAAACCATTCTTTAGGTATCTCAGCGTATTGAATCGATTCAATATTATTTGTGATAGCTAATTCAATCAATCTTGGGTCACTTCTTTGGTCAAGAGTACAAAATCTTAAGGCTCTACCATCAGACTTTAACGCTGCTTCGATCAGTTTTATATCTGAACGAAATTTGTCGGGGACAAACTCTAAGGCCATACCATTTTCTTTTACTGCAGTCATACAGATATCATAATTATTCTTTAATTTAACTGAAGCATTTTCCAAGCTGAGCCCATTGCCCTGAACGATTTTATTAACAATTTTGATATTGCCCCAAAGAGACCTATCCATATAAAGGCTTGCTCGACTATTTTGAGTGACAGCAGTTAAAACTAAATCTAAATCATTCTTGAGATCAGGATGTATTTTCTTAAGATAAATACCATTTTTGGCTAATATCAAACTAACTATTTTTTTTTCTTTCCATAATTTCTGATCCATAAAAAATGCTGAATCTACATTTTGTTTTATAGCCGTAGCCACGATAACTAAATCTGACTTGAGTGATTTATCTGCATATTCTAATGCCTCACCATTATTATTCACGGCTTTTTTTACTAACCGTGCATCACGTTTAATTTTGTCATCCATTTTTTTCAAAAACATTCCCTCATGTTCAAGAAACTTTAAAGCTATATCCGCCTGATTTAGTAATTTTGTATCCATGAACAAATCAAAATTATTATGAATATAAATTTCATTAATTATTGAAGAGTTCTGAGTAATTGCACTTAATACAATACTCGAATCACCTCTTACATTTTTACCTACTCTGGAATCAGACAGTAGAAGTCCATTATGCTTTACTACCAAATTCATTACTTTGCGGTTATCCCACATTTGGTCACCCATAAATTGATAAGCTTTATGATTCTGCCGAAGAGCCGCTGTGACGATACGTGGATTATTCTTTAATCGAGAATCTGCATACTTCAAATTCATTCCATTTTGACTTACTGCTGCTAGAATTAATGAAAATTGTCTACTTAATTTAGGGGTAGCATACTTAATAATTTGACCATTTAGACTAGCTAGCTCCTTCAATATTTCTATATCAAATTGAATGGGTATCTTCTTATTTTTATTAATCCAATCAATAGCATTTTGATAGGTAAAACGATAAGTACAAACAAGATTATCTTCTCTTTGTGTAGCTGTAGAATTAACAAGAGCACAGTAATTAATAATATGATTACCTTGAGTTAAACTATCGATCGTTCTCCACCTAGTTAATAAATGCCAATCAAAAAAATTTATCACATCATCACGAAATCCATCTGACTTAACAAATGGTGGTAATTTCGAAATCGCCGTTTCTATCTCTTTCTGACTCAATTTATCTTCATTTTTTAAATTCGATCTGAATGAAATTGCTTTTTGAAAAGATGACTCATACTCACCCCATTCAAGTACACGATTCTGATAATAAGAAAAAACCTTATCGCTATAATTAATTTCTCTATCGTAAATGATTCCTTCAAATCTATGCTTTAGAACCATTTTGTTATCATTTGTTTGGTTAATATTTTCTTGGAGATAAGTAACAATATGATCTATATTTTCTATGTTTGGGTCTAATTTTCGTAACTGATAGCTAGTTGGAACAAATTCAGCCGTGAACTGCCAAATAATCCATAAACTCAAACATGCTAGCAGTTGTTTAATCGCTATCTTAGATTTGCTCTTATCAGAATATTCACATTCTTGATATGGTAATTTTACGCCCTTAAGAGTTTCTATTACCTCGCTAGGGTCACTATCGACATCAAAATTATATGTTGATATACGTAATCTACTACCAACATCTGTCTTCATTACAAGAATTTTAAATTTAGATGTTAGCTGAATCACATCATAGTATAAAGTCATACCATGTATCTTTCTGGCTATTGCTAGGTGACTATTATTGAAGAATAAATGAACGCTATTTCTTATTGAGTTTGGTTCATTTCCCAAATATATAGCTTTTAATCCGTGGCTCAACGTAATTAATTCTTTGTGTTGATTTACCATATCGCTATTAGCAGAAATCTGAGCCACTATCTGCTTTTTTTCTGGTGGATATTTGGTTCTGATGAATAACAAATAAAAAGAATTCAAACAGACGGAGATCGGAACAATTCCACTTAATCCAAAATGTTTGTAGTGTTGAATTAAATATAATCCAACCAGCAAGATTAAACCTGGCTTGATTATATTTACCATCAATATTTTATTTATATATTCAGTTTTTAGCCATTTTATAGTAAAGAATGGCAATAAAATAATTCCGACAACAATAACTAGGAAAAATAAAAACGTCGTAAGATAGGATTCAAAACTAGCATCCTGAGCAAAACTAATATTCGCATAAAAAAAGACCCCCATTATCAATATTAAGGGTAAAACTACGAGATATGTTCTTGATAACTTAGCTATTACAGTAGCCGCCTGCGCTAGTCGGACACCTAACATGTTGATGGAATAAACTCTGCATTTTGATCTTGGTAAGAATGTCTTACTAAAAAGATATCCATCTGCCACCCCATACAGAGGTAGAAGACAATAAATTCCTCTTAAATAATCGTATGCATATATGTAGGTAAAATTTGGTACAAAAGGCAGATGTCTTACAAGAGAGACATAAGTGTAATCATTATCATCCTGATACAAAAATAGAGGTTTATCTTTTTCACAGAAACTAAGATGATAAACTTTTCCAAAATCGCAGATTTTAATAAAATCATTATGAACCTGAGCATAAGACTTTGTTTTATTTTGAAGGCCTGCCCAGATCATTATTCCATTGATATAACAGACTGGTACAAGTGCAATTACAAGAAAACTGAATGGCAAAATTTTATTCAAACTATCATTAAATAATTGCTGATTTGGGATTCCTGCAACCATCTGATGTAGTAACTCCATGAACGCCGGACCAATATATCCAATATTGTACAAACAAATACTTAATACCAGGAGACTTGCAGCTAATTGCAGAGCTATTATTGTCATACCGTAATATCTAAAATATATATCTATAAATGTTTTAGATAGCAGATCATTTAGTAATTTATGATGATTCAGATCATCTACTTTTAATAATTCAGAATCTTCATTTTGAAGGGACTCGAGAAGTTCTAAGGCTAAAAGATTTCTATTTCGATGTTGTAAACTTTGAACCAGGGATTCAATCTGTTCACTCGATGTATTGGTACCACTAAGATTTTTCCAAGCTTCAAGTTTATCCTTTTGGGTTCGTGATTCATAATTATGAAAATAACTTTCAATTTCTATCAATTTAATTTCTAATCCAGCCTTACTAGCCTTAGTGATAAATTGTTTCGCTTTATCCAATGAATGTATCTCATAGTAAACCCTTGATAATAAATAATAGCGAATATCAAAGCTCAAAGGGATACTATAATCCAGAAGTAATTCTATTGCTTTATCGTGTTGCCCCTGAGATTTAAGAGATAGAATATTATTGAAATATTTGAGCCCTTCATCAGCTATAAAAGATCTTAAAATTTCTAATGAATCAATAGCATTCAAATTGAAGCTATTCAGCCTTGTATTACTTTTCTTTAATTCGCTCTTTTCATTACTGATGTTATCTTCAGAAGAATCAGCTCTAGCATGTACGCTCGATACTTCTTTTTCTTCAGATTGTCCAAACAATGAAGGAATATAGTTATTAATGATGTCATTATTTGAGTTTATTATTTGTGCAATTTTTATAATAAATTTGCGATTCAAAGCGGGGCTTAGTTCCTCCTTGAGTTCGTCTTTCAATCTCCTGTAAAATAATTTTTCTTCAAAATGCTCTGTTTCAGGGTTTTGTTTTGCGCGGATCTTGGCATCTCTTTGGATAGCAACCAAGTTCTCTTGTGGTAGCTTCAATGATTTTAAGACTTTCTGAAATATCTGCTTTTCATTGGCATTAATTTTGCCTTTTTTCAAAATTTCATACAAAAGCGTTTTCAAAACGATTACGCTTAATCTGGTCTTTTTAGCCTTATCCATGAGCAGTTGACTTAATTATCTTTTGATAGAGACTGAATAGATAGTAAAAAGCTAAGCGCTTGATTACTGATGTAACCCTTTTCCAGAAGAATATCGCCTAATTTCCTATTTACTTGATATTCGTGAAAATGCTGTTCTTGAGTCTTAAGACATTCCTTGAGCTGCTTTTGATCTATGAATGCAAATTTTAATGCGATCGAACCCAATAGGTAGCTTTTGCGTCTAAATACTAAATGTTTCTGCATATCCAAACATCTTTTCAACTGGCCATGTTGTATAAATCCAAGTTCATATAACACTGCTCCTAACTTGGTTCCAGGGTCTCTACTTTGAATTTCTAGTCCTAACTGTAGTTGTTGATCATCTATTAGACCTTGACTCAGCAATATTCCACCAAGTTTGAAATTTTCCTTTTGCATTTCATAATAATCATCTAATTCGTGATGAAGAACACCAACTAGATTTTCCTCTAAAAACTCTAATTCATAGGCTTCGCGTTCGCTGATTCGTAATCTTTTCCTTTGAATTTCTAGGAATCTTCGCTCATCAGGCTTCACCTGCTGGTCCGCATATACAATTTGCAAGTAACTTAGATATTCACTGAACAGTTTATTTCTCTCAATGATCAGATCATGATCATCAATACTGACTTCATATTCATCTTTGCATTTTTTAATAAAAGGATTTTGAAAATCAATTAAGCTTATTTGTACCAGTACCAATCTTAATTTACTTTTATCAGAAGCTTTTATAAATTCAAGAGCTTTGGCAATCCAACATGACAGCTCTATCTCCCAAATCTCCGTACTCCTCAAATTCATGTTTCTAGCATGTTCCTGTAGAGATAAGCGCTCCATTGCTTCGATTTCTAGTTGATCTGATAGACTAAGAAACAACTGTTTATAAGACTCAATATTTTTTTGATGTTCAGTATCTTCGTGTATCCCAAGTTCTGACTTTATTCGTTTCTCTATTATTCTTAATCTATCTAAAGGAAGGTTAAAAACTTTTTGCATTATTTTAATTGCTTGCTCTTCTTGTTCGTCAACAACCCCGTCTTTGTAGTAATGCAATAACTTATGGTAGTACATTCTTTCATTTACATTTTCAAAGCCGTATTCGCCAGTGTGATTGTGAAGAAACAAAAAATCTTCAACAAATCGTTTATCTTGTTTGATGTTTCCTTGAGGTAAATTCACATACTCAATAAGTGTACCGTGAAACTTTTCAAAAAAAACTAACTTGGTTTGCACTTCATCGTAACTCTGTACGGTGGGAGCAATAATAATTGGTGATAAACACAGAATAGGTTCAAATGAATTTTGTACTGATCCATTTTTTTGTTCCATTAGAAACACCGAACCAATTTTGATTTTACTGGCACTCTGAAATAGAAAAGGCAAAACACTACCACCGTAATGAGCCCTAAAAAAATAATCAATTGATCCACCCATCGATACAAAAGACTGTAAACTACAAAGTTTATAATCAAGAATATCTCTATTTTCCTCAATTAGAATCGTTAATCCAGCTTCTAAAAATTTACATGCCTTTTCGACCAATAGATTGGACTTATAAATTTCATGCTCATTTGATTGGGTTATAAAACTTTGTAAAAGCTCTATCAGTTCTACAGCATTCTTAGGCGTTTCATAGTTCGACATTAAACCCCTAGATAGATCTAGCATATCTTTCCGTAAGTTTTTATGTGCAGAAGCATGTAGCCATTTTGAGTTCATCTTGTGAAGAGACTTAACTAATTTTGAACACGATTTATCATGAATTAGGGGTTCAATATCACATATTGCAAATTGCATCCAAAGTCCAAAATCAGGTGATCGGAGTTTTAGCAAATTGCTACTTACTGATAATTTTCGATCTAAATCATATTTTATAATTAATGAAATTTTTATTGCGCCTATGTATCGTACGATGCATTCGAACAATTCCTTCTCTAAGCGAAAAACATTAGCATAATTAGTTAATAATTTTGATTCTCTAATTTGAACGATAAGGTCACTTAAAAACGGAGGAAAATCTCTAACACTTTCGATGGAATTAATTTTCATAAGCAATATCTCCGAGTACACAGGCCGATTAGCATGCATTATAACCTAATTCATCTTAATTAGCCGCATAACGAAGGTCTCTGAGGGAGCAAACAAACCTTGATTTATTATTAAGATTTTAAAGATTCAAACCTTAGACTTAAAGTTCTGGCTGTTTGTGCCCAAAATATTGCAACTATTGCAGCCGTAGCCAAAAATATATGACCTATAAAATGAGCAGAAGAAACTAAATATAACAAACCATCAAGAACAATTTTATAAGCTGAGGACGAAGCCGCTCCTAATTTGTAGAACGGCCCCTCTATTATTGGTTTATAACTTAGGTTTGCTGTTGTTCCTAAAGGCACATATAAAATTTCTTTGGCTGTATTATGCAGAGAATAATCAAGTGAAAGAGTAAGTACTTTCAAGATAAATATTTCCCGTAAACCAATGGGTGTAAAAAGTAATAAAAATACCGCAACATAGGTCAGTGGGAGGCACATGATCAAAGGTCGGATTCCAATCTTTGAGATAAATTGTATCTTACAAATTAACAAAAAAAATAGACTAATAGAATTTTGATAAGTCCATATTTCAGAATTAAACAGTGTGATTTCACGCTTTATTGCTCGTCTAAATTTTTCATATTTCTCATTAAATGAAATTCTATCAATACTTAGATTTAACTTTGATGTTATGGATTTGTAAGCCTCATTTTTTGATTTATCAGATAAATTCTTATAATTAAATATAAACTCAAATAAAATTGAATTTATTTGCTCTCGATTATCGTCTTGTGAAACAGTTTGATTCAGATCCCAAAAATAATTTCTATAAAGTTTAAATGCTACCTCGCGCTCTACTATAGCATCACTTTCTAAATCGAAAACACCTCTCGAAAATGTCAGACTAAAAATTATGATAGTTAATGCGGTTAAGTAGGGATTTTTTAATAGGTTACGAATCATTAAAACTAAGTTTCCAGATTCTAATTCAGGAGGATTATTTATTTGATAATTTGAATCAGTAATTGTTGATAATTTGATCATTTTTTGAAATGAAAAAATCGCACAAAACATAAAAATTGTAGAAAACAAAAATTGATATCCCCAGTGGAAACTTTGAATATATTTATTCAGTAAAATAGTAAGAAAACTGCCACAAAGTGCACCTAAAATTGCTCCTATCCAAATGAATGCATATGATGATTTACTACTCTTCGTATCAAAGTTTTGATTGACTCCACCCCAGAATAAAGCGAGAGATAAAGGAAAATAAATACTCGACCAGAGACAAAAACAAGCTACATTTATTTTATTCGGTGACAATAATGTCAATCCTAAAATCAGGTTTATAAAAGTGACCAATAATAAAAAGATTTTTGTGGAATTAGTTGAATTGCTTGGCCGAAATAGCTTTACCACAACAGCAGTTGTCATGGTGATTAATATAATTACGCCTAGATGAAAATAAGGTAAAAGCTCGGCAGAAAATTCGCTAAAATAAAAACCCTTTCTCAAGGGTTTAATTAGGTAGTAAGAACTCAATAAGCAAAATAGAGAAAAGAAAGTTAGTAAAACTTTTTTGTTAAGTTCTTCATCGGCTCCAGTTAGCAAGGTTAGCACATTAAATTTGCGTACCATAAAGCTATCTCTATCTAATTATCCGAGCCACTCTTATTTTCATGTCCACACATATCTAGAGTTCTTTTTAAGTTTTGAGAGAACTCGCTTCTACTTTTTGTCGGTAATAATGCATTGATACGAACATAGTTACCCGCTGCAATAACACCGCATTGGTTTTTCAAACCTAATTCATGAATTTCCTTAGCAGAGCTCTGCTTAGGTTTATAGCTAACAAAAAATCCACCTGCCACTTCATCGGAGCCAACTCTATTGAGGTCTTCATAACCTTTACCTGAGAGAATAGTGGATGTTTTTACTACTTCGTTTGCCATTGATTCAATCATTTGTTGTTCTTCCTCTGCTACCGCGATGCTAAGTTCAATATCTGAAATATTCATTAGCGGTAATAAAGGGTTTTCGGTTAAACCTCTTCCTACAACATACTGATTTAATACATTGCTAAAGGAAAATAAGCCTCTGAGAAGACCTTGAAGAATATCTTTTTCTAAAATATTTACAGCCTCTTGAGATATAGCGTGTGGGTATTGAAAAATTAAATCAGAATGACGGAACCCGTATATTCCATCTCGTTTCGTTCCGTTAATGCTAACTGCGGTAATCATATTCATGTTATCCATCGGTTGAAGATAATATGAAAAGGGAAGCTTACTGGAGTGTTTACCTCTCACAAAAGGAAAGTAAGGTTCATCACTCAATGCTAAAATGGCAAAATTCTCGCATGCTATTTCTCGGCAGATATCTCCTAATTCCATCGCCTCATCAGGTGTCGGCATTGCACCAGTCGGATTATGTGGAAAATTAAAATAAACAATTGCTTTTGAAAATCCTTCATCACGAATCTTATTCAAGGTATCACGTAATGCTCTGGGATTAATTTGACCGTCTATGTCGAGATAATCACATAATTTAGATTGCATACCATGAATTCTGCACTTTAGGTTCATATTTCCCCAGTAAGTTCTAGGGAAAATTACGGGGCATCCAGAACCACCAAATAACCAAAATACTAAACTTAAAGCGCTTGTTCCGCCGTAACAAGGAATTGGGTCAGTAACCAAAGACCGTTGCATCGATACCCTTAAATTTGATGACTGTTTTCCATCTTCCAAATAGCGCAATCTAGCGACTCGGCGATACCAAGGCGCTCCAAGTGAACTTGTATACTTTAGAAGCTCATTACGTACCTGCTGCCACATACCTTCATTACAATCCTCGGGTCGAAGTTCATCAATAAAGCGGTCTATAAATGGAGCAGCTAGTATATGCCCATCGGTGTCGTGAGCTATGCCTATGCCAGCATTAAAATCTTTCTTAACATTCTTCGCAATAGCTTTACTCTGTGCTGGAATACCTGCACTAGGAAATTGGGCTAACTCTGCTTGTGAGCCTCTCAAAAATAATTCAAACGGCTTATGCATCCTGTAAAGATTTTTATGCAAAGCTTTTAGTGTTTCAGGTATAGATGGGTATAAAATCTCTAGAATGGCATTTCTTTTTTGAGGATCAACCCTACTAAGCAGCTTCGTCCATTCCTCGCTATCTTGCTGCTCAGTTGCCAACGAATTTAAAGGGCGTGCTTCAGAAGAATTATTATCCATTAGCTTTCCTTTGAGAATTACGATTAGTCATATAACTGACCGCAAGAATTATTATGAAATTTAATACAAAAATAGAAAAACGTTCTGGAGCGAAATTTTGAAAATCTGAGTTTTTCCAAAATATAGTACCAATCGATCCAAATAAGAGTCCCACAATTACTCCTTGACGTGTCAACTTCTTCCAATACAAACTGAGAATAACGATTGGACCAAAACTTGAACCTAAGCCGCCCCAGGCGTAACTAACCATAGCCATTATTGTCTTATCTCCAGTTTTAGCAATATATAATGCGATAATACAAATAATAAATGTAAAAATACGACTAAATAGAAGAAGTGTTTTTTCCCCTGGCTCATTACCTAGACATCGTCTGTATAAATCTTCACACAATGCAGAGCTACAAACTAACAATTGTGTATCCGCTGTTGACATCATCGCTGCTATCGCTGCACAAATGAGAATTCCAGCCAACCACGCTGGTAGGTAATAACGCGCAAAAAATGGCATTAATTTCTCTTTAGTTGTATCACCTACATTAATACCTTGCTCAAGTAGAAATTCAGGACTAAAAGCTACCTTAGCTATCAAGCCGATTAATACTGCGCCAAGAAAAGCTGGAATTACCCAACAGAATGCTACTACCATACCTTTTTTGACTTCTTCCGTATTTGGCATAGCCATAAATCTTGTCAACAAATGTGGCTGACCTAGATACCCAAATCCCCAACTTAACCCTCCCAAAACAAATATTAGAGCAGCAGTCCCTTCTAAACCATTGGTCCAGCTAGTAAATGCAGCATCCTGAATTAAGTTTAATTGATTTAAAAATTGAGGTGCTCCACCCAAGGCCCAAATACCCATTACAGGAAGAACAACCAAGGCTGTCACCATTAATATAGCCTGCAAAACGTCCGTTAAAACTACCGCTGAAAAACCCCCAATTATTGTGTAAAGAAGTACTACCAGTGCACCTATAAACATTCCATTTTGCTTATCTATACCAAAAGTCATATTTAATACTTTACCTGCTGCATCTACTCCTGATGCGACATAAAATGTATAGAAGAAAATAGATATGATTGCACCTAATGCTAGTATAATTTTACAATTTCCAAATTTTGAACTCAGATATTGAGGTAGTGTAAGTGAACCATATTCTGTAGTTTGCTGTTGAAGTTTCGCCGCTATAAACTTCCAACTGCAAAATATGCCCAATGCACTTCCAATGGCCGTCCAAAACTCACCATATCCAACTACTAATGCTGCTGCTGGAAGTCCGAGTAATAACCATGCAGATTCTCCAGATGCACGCTCTGAAAATGCTAAAAACCATCCGTTAAGTCGTTTTCCGCCAAGTAAATAATCTTCATTGCTACTGTTGCGTCGAGAAGCCCATGCCCCAATAACCAGAACAAACAGTAAGTAGATAATAAAACCAATTGATGTTGCATTCATATTTTTGACCTATCTATTTTTGCTCAACACTATACCAAATCTTGGTATGACCTTGACAGGTCAACCATCAGAGCTAGAATATTGTCATGCGATCAAAGTTCATAACCTTAATGATAAGTCTGATTGTAATTTACAAGCCATGGAGCAATCTGCCCTTCCAACCAAAGCTTGGAGATTTTGTATTTCAAAATCTATCTAGTAATTTTGCAAGTGGAGTGTCTGGAGCTACAGATAGTATTTGGTCTCACGTTGGTATTATTGACGAAAAAGATAATCAATTTGTAGTCATTGAAGCTAACTTCAAAGGTGTAATTGAAACTCCTCTAAATGTATTTTTACAACGCTGTAAAAATCGCTATTCAGTTGTTAGGTTGTCTCTATCAGATGATATTTTGTCGCGTGTGGTGTCACGCGCCAAAAGTCATTTAGGAAAAAACTATGATTACCTTTTTCGTATTGATGAGGTTGATACACTTTACTGTAGTGAATTGATTTTTGATGCCCTAGATCATACTTTAAGTTTTTCAAATCCAATATCTCCGAAACCAATGGATTTCAGCGGAGCCATTGACTATTGGACGAAGTACTTTGAGCGTCATGGTAGTCAAATTCCACAGGGAGCTCCTGGAGTATCTCCTCATGACCTCTTTCTTATTTCTGGTGGAAGCTTAATTTTCCATTATGACAAAACACAACTACATTTTCATGAACTATATGATCTGTAAATTGAGTTCACACCTAAACCTTTGTAGTCTAGGTCTAATAGATTAGGCCGCTACAAGTTCTTAAATACTTCATTTAGACTACTTTTAGCATCTCCAAACAACATACGCGTATTCTCCTTAAAGAATAAGGGATTCTGTACACCAGCATATCCAGTAGCCATTCCACGCTTAAGTACTACAGTTGTCTTGCCCTTCCAGCACTCCATTACTGGCATACCAGCTATTGGGCTCTCATCATCAGTCTGAGCAGACGGGTTTACAATATCGTTAGCGCCTATCACAATTGAAACATCGATATCCGGAAATTCTTCATTAATTTCATCCATTTCATAGACAATATCATAGGGAACTTTAGCCTCTGCTAACAATACATTCATATGTCCAGGCATTCGACCTGCTACTGGATGGATTCCGAATTTTACATTGATTTTCTTTAATCTCAGAGCCTTAGTAATTTCATACACAATATGTTGCGCTTGGGCTACGGCCATTCCATACCCAGGGATTATCATGATAGTTTTTGATTCATTAAGTAAATCAGCAACCTCTAGTGCCTGAAGGGTCACTACTTCTCCCTGATCTTCTGAGTCACCAATTTGCTTTGTGCTCGCTGTGGTACCAAAACCGCCTGCAATAACATTTAAAAACTTTCGATTCATAGCCCTACACATTATGTAACTAAGAATCGCACCACTACTACCCACTAATGCACCTGTTACGATTAAGAGATCATTACTTAACATAAAACCCGTTGCCGAAGCAGCCCAACCTGAATAACTATTAAGCATTGATACAACCACTGGCATATCAGCTCCACCTATAGCCATGACCATGTGTATACCAAAGAATAGTGCGATTGCTGTCATTATTAACAATATATTCAATCCTCCACCCGTTGCTGAATCGATAACAAATAAATTACAGAGATAAACAGACAAGAGTAACAACGCGAGGTTCAGCCAATGCCTTGCTGGCAGTAAGATTGGGTTTCCTCCGATCTTGCCACTCAATTTTCCAAATGCAATGACAGATCCCGAAAATGTTACAGCACCAATTAAAATTCCTAGGTAAGTTTCAACATCATGAATCGTCAATTCTATTCCAGCATAACGCGTCAGACGACCCTCATCCATAAAATTAGCAAAACCAATTAATACGGCCGCTAATCCAACAAGACTATGAAGAATTGCTACTAATTCTGGCATTTCTGTCATTTTGACTCTTTTAGCCAAAATCAAACCAATAGTAGCTCCTACAACCAATCCACCCACAAGAATTTCAATATTTGCGGTCACGGCTCCTAATGTGGCTAATAAAGCCACAACCATTCCCACTATTCCATACAGATTACCTCGACGAGCTGTCTCCTGTTTGCTGAGTCCACCAAGAGCCAGAATAAATAAGATGGCTGCTCCAATGTAGGAGGCTGTTACGATACCTTCATTCATAATAAGTGCTCCTACTTTCTAAACATTTCCAGCATTCGGCGAGTTACTGCAAATCCGCCAGTTATATTTATTGCTGTAATCATCACAGCAAACCCAGCAATCCATGAGATCATAGGATTACTCGAACTAATTTGAAGCAATGCACCAATAATAATAATACTACTCACAGCATTAGTAACACTCATTAATGGCGTATGCAGCGCCGCAGTTACATTCCAAGTAACCATATATCCTACGAAACAGGCGAGTACAAATACTGTAAAATGAGCCATGAATGACGCAGGCGCCACAGAACCTAAACCCAGTAGTAATAAACCACCAACTATAACAAATATTAGCGGACCATTTGATGACGATGTCTCTGTCTCAGCTGGTGCAATATTTTCTTGTTTAGGTGGATCTTTCTTAACTGGTTGAGCGGATAATTTTGGTGCCGGAGGCGGATAGGTAATTTGGCCATCTTTAGTTATTGTTGCCCCTCGAACAACCTCATCTTCAAAGTCAACGATAGCATTGCCGTCTTTCAACTTACACATATCTGTCAATAAGTGACGTAGATTAGTGGCATATAATTGACTAGCTTGAGCAGACATTCGACTTGGCATATCAGTGTATCCAATTATAGTTACCCCGTGTTTGTTAACGATTTTACCTGCCTCGGTTAATTCACAATTACCACCCTGTTCAGCGGCAAGGTCAACCACTACGCTACCATCTTTCAACGCCTTGACATGTTCTTCAAGAATAAGTTTTGGTGCCGGCTTTCCTGGTATGAGAGCTGTTGTAATAATTATATCAACTTCCTCTGCTTGTTCAGCAAATAAAGCCATTTCAGCATCAATAAATTCCTTACTCATTACCTTGGCATAACCACCCGCGCCAGAACCCTCTTCCTTAAAGTCTAGCTCTAGGAATTCGGCGTCCATACTTTCAATCTGTTCTTTTACCTCCGGGCGAGTATCAAATGCACGAACAATTGCACCCATACCCTTAGCCGCGCCTATTGCAGCTAATCCGGCTACTCCAGCACCAATAACCATTACTTTGGCAGGTGGTACTTTTCCTGCAGCGGTGATTTGACCAGTAAAAAATCTGCCAAAATTTTGAGCGGCTTCAACAACAGCCCGATAACCAGCTATATTAGCCATTGAACTCAATGCATCCATCTTCTGAGCTCTCGATATCCTTGGTATCATATCCATTGCTAAAGCAGTTACTTTCTTTTTCTCAAGTTTTTTGAGTAATTCTGGGTTTTGTCCTGGCCATAAAAATGAAATCAAAATCTGATTTTCCTTCAAAAGGTTAACTTCACCAGATTTAAAACCAGAACTATTTTCGGGTCCCCTCACTTTCAGTATTATATCGCTCTGAGACCATATATCCTTGGCGTTCTTGATAATATTAACGCCAGCAGCACTGTACATTTTATCCGAGAAGTTAGCTTCCTCGCCTGCACCAGTTTCTAAGTGTACGTCAAAACCTAATTTAATAAGCTGCTTGGCCACCTCTGGTGTAGTCGCAACTCTTTTTTCTCCAGGATAAATTTCTTTGGGAATTCCGATCTTCATTGTTTCATCTCCCAATGTTATACGTTATTGGATGAAGCATTAAAGTTAGTAAGCGTACCATATCGCTAGAATATTTATAAAATGGAGGTTTAGCTAGATGAAATTTTTTACATAAGCTAATTCAAAAGAGTGCTTAAATCGCTAATATCTTGTAATAATTTATCAGTTTCATCGAAATTATTAACCCTATCATCCTCCAAAACTAGTATTAAATCGGTATTTCGAAAGGTTTCCAGATGCTTCGTTACTAAAATTATAGATTTAACTCCTTGGTGTTTTTTAAGATCTCTCCATAGGCGAAACTCATTCTTGGCATCAAGACTTGAAGTAACATCATCCATCAACAACAAATCTGGACTACCAAGCAATGCTCGAGAAATTGTTAGTCTATTCTTTTATCCGCTAAAAATAGATAAACCTCTTTGTCCCAACATTTTTTCCTATCCGGCAGGCATAATTTCTGTCTCTTTGAGAATTTGACTGATCTTAGCTTCTAATCGTAAATAAAGTCGATATTGTTATAGATGAATCAAATTTGAATTTTAAATGGTCGAAAGTAGGCCAAAAATATCTTCAGATCTCGTATACGAAATTTTCCTGCACATACAAATTTACTATCTCCCACAACGCTTACAAGGTGATTTCAATGAATACCGTGACTTCGTCCATCGTTTTATGCGATTAAGACCGGAAAACAGTAAGCTACTTGTTGTAGAAGATTTAATAATTAAATACCTGAGAGGTTTAGCTGCTGGTATTTTTTGCAAAATAAATTTGAAAGCTTGATCGCCTACTAATACACTGCCATCGTCAGCAATAAGATGTAAATTTTTCTCCAATTCATCGAGCGGAACACTTTGATCAATGCTGAAATGATACTGTAGATTCACGAGTTCAAATTGATTACTATGGTCCAATCTTCTGATAGCAGTAGCAAATTTTACGCAAAGCTGGCAGTCAGCATCGTATAGTATTTTATGAGCCATTTTTAATTTAATATATCCATTTGAGTGTCTAAATTTGCTATCGGCTCTACGAGCAGTTTTAATTTCATAGCTTGCTCATGATTTGGTTCATAAGATAAAACTCGATCTAAATGTAGAATCGCCCTAGATAATTTACCTTGCTTGAGATAAACCTGAGCTAAATTGAGATGTGGAAAATGTTTTGGTTCATATCTCGAGGCCTTGGTAGCCCTTATAAACCATTTAACAGAAGATTCTAATTTGCCAAGACGCATTAAATAAACTCCGATATCGTTATAAGGATTTCCAAACTCAGGATCTAGTTGAATCGCCTTGAAGCAAAGATCAATAGCTTCGGTGTAAAGTCCATCATAGGTGAACATCCAGCCTAAGTAAGTGTACGCATCTGCCGTAGGATAAATTTCCACTGATTTCTTGTAGCATTCCCTGGCTTCGTTTAACTTATTCTTAGCAACGAATAAGTTGCCTTGTTCCACAAGAAGCATTGCTTCTTTTAATTGTTTTTCCTCTATGTCATTCGTAGGTTTTATAAGATTCATATATACAACTATTCTGTAAGCATTCTTGAATGGAATGGTAAACATCTAAATAGATATTCATCTACCCAATACCATTCATGTAATGAGTTTTCATGAAGCAAATCTCTATCTGCCAAATTAGTAATTCCTCGATCTCTAATGATATCAAGAAGCTTTTGAACCCGAGGCTTATTAGATGTCGGATTGTTGTCATTTGTATACATAATATGAAGATTTTTCGGAATTTCTCTTTCAAAATCACAAATTATATCTAGAGGATTTTGACTCCTGAATAGAGTTTCATCGGGATCGCTGCCGAAAAGATAAGGAAATTGATCAAACGATAAATCTGACGGAGAATCAGGCGTAACTCTTTTGTTGTCATAATTATAATCTAAAATCGAACCATCAAAACTACCAGTACTAACAAAACGATTAGGATATGAAAAAGAATATGACAGACTCGTGTAACCTCCTAGAGAAAATCCATCCAAACTCACTTTGTCAATGTCTACGGGATACTTAGTAGCCAATTCCGGTAGAAAGTGATCGACAAAGTAAACTGCATCTAAAATTGTATCAGGAGGTTCTTTACTTAGACTTAATTCATGCACTTTAGCACTGAAGTAATACTCGCTTTGATTATGATTACAAGTCTGAGGAAATATGAGACCACATGGCAACAAGTAGTCTTGATCGATTAAATCTTTGACAACCGTAAAGACATTGCGCTTCCCACGTGAATGATCTTGCCTTGACTGAAACCATTCATCAGGACTAGCTCTGAACAAGGTAATTAAAGGCAATTTTGAGCCAACAAGAAAAGGGTCTGGTAAATAAATTACACATGGAATACCTGCGATAACATCTCTCTCAATCATTGCTTTTAATCTCCTACCTATAATACATACAAGACCTTACCATAATCTGTGAGTATTTTGTGCCCCTTATAAATCACGAGTATTTATTACGATTCACTAGATCTGCATGATTATTCGAGGAATTATACCCGAATTTGATGCAACTTGCGGTACAGTAGCCAATAAGCAAATATCTAACCGTAATAGAAGAGTTTACGTAACAGAATTTGCTACAAAAGACCATGGTTGTCTATATCTAGACAGACACATAAACCCATCTCATTAGGTCTAGTAAAATAAACTTTATATTGATTATTCTGATACTGTGCATCGACCCATATATTGTCACGGAGATCCTCGATAATGGCCTTTTCAGGACCTCCAGCTATCCCAAGTCCTAGTGTTTTCAGGATAGCTTCTTTACCACAGAATAGTTGTAAGCTGCATTTCTGCTTTTCTTGATCAGTTAGAGTTGATAAGTAAACCAGTTCAACTTCATTACAAAAAAAATTTCTGAGAGAGTCCTTAAAATATCGCTGCTTTTCTAAATCTAAACCAATTCTGGAGCGGGACAGTGCAGCTCCGACATATCCGTGAGAATGACTAATTGATACATACCAATCTTCCAATTGCTTATCATTCTTATAAAGTTTGGGTGCATGTGAGTCAGCGTGAATATGAACGGTTTCTTGGTTTAAATACCTGAATGCCTGCTTGGCACACCACTTCCCAGTTATCTTTTCAAAACGTCGCTTATCAATTCTACAACGATTAATTTCATGTTGTTCAAAGCTGTCCCAACTACTTTCCGAAGCTGTTTCTAAAATTGCTGATATTTTAGCTGTCACTAAAATGAATAGAGTATGTTCAAATACAATTACATCGTAATTTTCAAATTGATCGATGTTATTAAACTGTAAATTTGGAATTCGAATTGACATGCCATATTGTAACGTATTTAAGTTAAGCGTGTATAATGCGCCGTATGACATGTAAAGACGTACTTTTATTAAACTTCGGTGGACCAGAGACAACCGATGATGTAGAAATTTTTTTAAAAAATCTGTTCTCGGATACCTTTGGAATTAGATTTGGCACCCCCGCTTTTTTCCAAAGATTTTTGGCAAAAAAAATATCTAAAAAGCGAGCACCTTCCGTAGCCGAGAAATATGATGAAATTGGCGGAGGAAGTCCACTCGTGCCTACTACGAAGGCCCTGGTGAATAACTTAAGTCTTGAACTACCAGACCTAAATTTTCACATAGCTATGCGATACACACCACCATACACAGAAGATGTGATATTAGACTTATACCGCAAAGGTGTAGAAGATCTTCTACTACTTCCCCTATACCCTCATTTCTCATATGCCACTACTGGATCTAGTTTTTATGCGATAGCACAAACGATTCGTGAACTCCAAATATCACCATCGAAAATGCGTTTCCGATCAATATGTTGTTTTTTTGAGAATCAAAATTACATCAATGCGCAAGCCGAAATGATCAGAAGAGGTTTACAAAAGATTCCTAGTGAACTTAAAACAGTATTATTATTCTCTGCACACGGTATTCCAGAGAAATATATTGCACAGGGCGATCCATACCAACATCAAATTCAAACTAGTGTTGACCACATAATTAAAGAATTAAATTGGGACGGAGAGTACCAACTAGCCTATCAAAGTAGAGTTGGACCACAAAAATGGCTTGACCCTGACGTAGAGGAAGTTCTCAAAGCCTATGAAAATACAGACAAAGCACTCTTGATTATACCCATTAGCTTTGTGAGTGATCATATCGAGACTCTTCATGAATTAGACATCGAATATAAAGAAATTGCTGACGAGTGTAATATCGAGCACTATTATCGAGCCCCAGTTTTCAATGAAGACCCCATATTTGTGAAATGTCTTAAAGATTTAATCGAAGAAGAATTAAAGAAATCTTCTTGCAATTGGCGTGGTTGCTATGCCGCCATGAGCGCTCTAAATACAAAATGAGGAAATTTCATGTCCAAAGTTAAACTTCCGTATGCCATAGACCAAAAATTACAAGAAGATGCCGTTCGATTAAAAAAAGAAGATTTTAGAAATCTATTTCATAATAGCGATAGGGCTGAAGAATTCAGTATTAAGTGGCAAGATTTTTTCTTAGACTTTTCCAAAAATCACATTGACAAAACTAGTTGGGATAATCTGCAAGAACTGTTAACCGAATCTAATTTTCATACAATAAAAAAATCACTTTTTGATGGAGATGAAGTTAATTGGACAGAGAAACGAGCTGTCTTACATCACGCATTGAGAAGTTTCAATGAGCGAACCGTTCTTGTAAATGACAAGGATGTTTCAAGCCAGATAAAATCTGTGAGAGAGCTTTTCACGGATTTTGGAGACCAATTTTTTCAAGGTACTCGTAAAGGCCATTGCAATGAAACTATAACCGATGTGGTAAATATTGGAATTGGTGGTAGTGACCTAGGTCCAAAAATGGTAGTGGAGGCTTTATCACATTACAAAGGCGCTACTAATATTCATTTCGTGTCGAATGTAGATGCTACACATCTAGTAGAGACACTCAAGAAATTGAATCCACACACAACATTTTTCTTAGTCGCCAGCAAAACTTTCACGACTCAAGAAACAATGACCAATGCCCATAGTGCAAGACAATGGTTGGTTGATTCACTGGGAGAAAATTCTGTTGGATCACACTTTGCAGCCATGTCGACTAATTTAGAAGCGGTAAAACAGTTTGGAATAAATCCCGAAAATGTATTCCCCTTTTGGGATTTTGTGGGGGGAAGATACAGTCTTTGGTCCTCTATTGGCTTGAGTATATGCTGTTCGATAGGAAAGCAGCAATTCTTGGATTTCCTCGCTGGTGCTGAGGCCATGGACCATCATTTTGAAATAGCTCCAACGGATCAAAATATACCCATAATTATGGCTCTGCTGGGCATCTGGTATAACAATTATTTTGGAGCTTCTTCCTACGCAATACTACCCTATGATCAATATTTGAATTATTTTACAGCACACTTTCAGCAAGTTGATATGGAAAGTAACGGTAAATCGACCAATCGTGATAACAAAAAAATTGAGTACGAAACTGGCCCAGTACTATGGGGTGAACCTGGTACAAATGGACAACATGCTTTCTATCAATTAATTCATCAAGGTAGTAAACTCATCCCCTGCGATTTTATTGGTTTTTGCCAAACACTAAATCCATTGAGTGACCACCACTCCAAGTTAATGGCAAACTTGTTCGCTCAATCAGAAGCATTAGCATTTGGACTAACTGCTACCGAGGTACAAGAAGAATTACAGAATAGTGATATAAGCATTTCAGATCAGGAAACTCTTTTATATCACAAAGTTTTTGATGGAAACCGACCAAGTAATACACTTTTAATTAACCGCCTCACGCCTTCAAGCTTAGGTTCATTAATTGCCTTGTATGAGTGGAAAATTTTTGTTCAAGGCGTCATTTGGCAAATTAATTCTTTTGATCAATGGGGTGTAGAACTAGGTAAAAAATTGGCAAAATCCATTCTTACTGAAATCGAATCGGGAGGCACTCAACCAGGTGTTCACGATTGCAGCACACAGCAGTTGCTTTTACATTATCTCAAAACGAAATAGAGTCGCTTTTACTTATAGATTGAACTCTGGTCATTAGATCAATATAATCTGCGCCAACATCTTGGAGTGTCGCATGAATCAATTAGAGTCTATTAAAACGTTCACAACAATCGTAGCCGATACTGGCGATATTCAAAGCATACAGGCTTATCAGCCGCAAGATGCTACGACGAATCCTAGTCTTATTTATCAAGCAAGTCAGCAAGCTGAATACCAAGATATAGTCGCTAAAGCCGTCAAAAATTCTCAGAATCATTCCTCTAAAAATCTATTAGAAAATGTACTCGATGAATTATCTGTCAGTTTTGGTTCTGAAATTCTCAAGTTAATTCCCGGTAGAGTTTCAACTGAGGTTGATGCAAGATTGTCCTTTGATACCATAGGCAGCTATGAGAAAGCGTTAAAAATTATAGATATGTATGCCAGCCGAGGAATAGCCAAAGATCGGATTTTAATTAAACTAGCTAGTACTTGGGAAGGTATTGAAGCTTGTCGCTTACTAGAAAAAGAAGGTATACATTGTAATATGACTCTGTTATTTGATATCTCTCAAGCAGTCGCTTGCGCTGAGGTCGGTGCCACTTTGATATCACCATTTGTTGGTCGAATTTTAGACTGGTACAAACTAAGCGAAGGTAGAGATTCATACCTACCACATGAAGACCCTGGGGTTGTTTCTGTCACAAATATTTATAATTACTTCAAAAAATTTGACTACAAAACCGTAGTGATGGGTGCTAGTTTCCGGAATAAAGATGAGATACTTCAATTGGCAGGTTGTGATTTATTAACGATATCACCAAAGTTATTACAAGAACTTAAAGATTCTGTAGACCCAATACAACATAAATTGAATCCGCTCAATTCCAAGCAATTATCTATCGAGCCTATACAGATTGATGAGAAAACTTTTCGCTGGTTGATGAATGATAATGCAATGGCTACAGAGAAACTATCCGAAGGTATTAGAAAATTTACTGTAGATCTTGAAAAATTAGAAAAATTTATAAACGAGAAATACTTGTAGTTTCTTAAAAAAATCAGGCTTAATATTTGCTCTGGTCCAAAATTGTACGACTGTAGCTCAAAAGCTAAGTTTTAATGCTGCTTTTGACGTCCCACTTTGATTGACAAGCACCTATCTATCTGCCATTATGGTGCGCTCGATGAAACGGCTCTCAAATCTGTTTATTCTGTAGATATTATGACATCTGTATTTATTAGACCTTTATTAACACTGGCAATTATTTTTGGACTATTTGGATTTGTGCGTTTCGCGGTACATCGAGGTTTTGAGCCGCGCAAAAATAAATTGATAAAATATCTTGGATCTCTTCATCTTGCTGTTACTCTCCTTTCACTGCTTGCAATACTTCTAAGTGTTGCTACCGTTCTTGAGTCGAAGCATGGAACTGAGTACATCATGCGCACCGTGTACAGAGCTTCATGGTTTGAATTTATATTGATCGGTATTTGGACTAATATCTTTTTTGCTACTGTGTTGAGATTTCCTTTTCGTAGAAACAAAATAGGATTCTTTCTCACCCACTGCGGCATTCTGACTATTTTACTAGGTTCATTAATGACAAGAATTGAGGGTCAAGAGGGTACGATTACGCTAGTTGAAGGAGCAAGTTCAAGCATTCTCAATCTTCAAGGTAATGCTTTGAAACTAGTTGATACATCTTCACAGTCCAAGTTGGCTGGTGAAAACGTAGAGCAATTAAATCTTCCTGCAAACCTCAGTTCCGATAGTGGATCTGAAATTCTAATTACCGAATATCATCCGCATTCAAGTATGAGTCATATGTATCTAGATGGTGATAAAGATTATTCATTTTCTGAAGCAAACCCAGCTCTACAGTTTTCGATTCGTAGCTCTATGTTTAATCTAGACAGATGGTTGGTAAATCAAAATGAAGATCTCAAGAATCCTTCCGAAATCAAAATGGGACCTGCTCAAATTACTTTACGTAAAGTTTCAAGCTTAGAAGCTCAAAATTTACTAAGCAACGTGTCTGAAAGCGGCAACAAAGGCACACAGTCAAAGGCACAGCTAACCGTATCCCTTGATGAAGGGAAATCAATCAAGGTCTATGATGCACAGGATATAATTAATGAAACAGTTGATATTGGCCAAGGCTATAAGATAATTGTTACAGGAATTTATCGCAACGCGGCAGTTGTTAAGGGTAAAGGGATTGTTGATCAGCCCGGTCCACCAAATAATCCAGCAATTGTATTCAAATTGATTTATCCTAGTGGGAAAGAAAAAATGAGTGTACGGTTTCAACTTCATCCAGAATTCCAAGGAATTCATGATGAGAATGGTGTATCGCTCAAAGAACCCCAAATTAAAGCACTAGGTGTTGCACCCTCCTCAACTCAACCAGCCACGTGTGAATTTTTAGTCGATGAACGAGGACAATTCTATTATCATATAACTTCTTCGAGGGTAACTCAGGCTGGACTTCTACAATTGAATAAGATGATTCCGATGGGTTGGAATGACGCAGTGTTGGTTGCCAAGAAATTAATTCCAAATGCCAATGTGAAGCGTGTAGTTTTACCAAAGAAATTAGCAGCAAACGCAAAGTCTAGTCTGCCAATGGTTCGTGTCGAAATAAAGACAGACAAAGGTCCTGAATTTAAAACGCTACTATATGGTGAATCGTTTAGTTATTCTTATAACCAGAAAGAGAAACAATTGAGTTTCGGACCTAACGGAATTGAGCTCCCATTCTTGGTACAACTCAAGGATTTTCGAAAAATAGATTATCCAAATACCAATAGAGCAATGGAGTATGAAAGTGATGTCATCGTCGAAGATATCTTGACGCCTCAAAGTGACCAAGCAAAGAAGCGTATTGAAACGACTATTTCTATGAATAATGTCTTGGATCATGCTGGCTGGAGATTTTTTCAATCTAGCTTCAGAGTTGAAAATGGAAAAGAATATTCAACATTTCAGGTGGCTAGAGATCCAGGAATTGAAACAATTTATTTAGGTTCAATTGTTATGGTGTTGGGTATAGGTATTATGTTTTGGGGATTACCAGGAGCGAGGGAAAAATGAGCGTAAGAAGACGTATTGTCCACATATCTCTTTCAATATTGTTTACAATACTGGTAATTATACTTGTACAGAACAGCTCAAAGAATTCTCCTGGACATTTGGATTTCTCTTCTTTGAAAACTTTACCTATATTATTGGAAGGTCGAGTCGTACCTTTTGATACTTACGCCAGAAAATTCTCGTATACAGTCGCCGGATCACAGAGACCATTTAAAAAGAACTCAATTGAATTTGTAATGGATTATGTAAAGAACGATAACCCTCTGGCTGAAAATGTTATTAAAATCGACAATCATGCGATAAAAGAAAAACTTGGTATTAATAAAATCGATCGGTACACATCATTCAAACACGTAACTGGTCAGAATTCTTTAAATGAACTGCATCAAGTTTATCAAAATAAAACAGATCAAAAGATACCCTTAACACCCCTTGACGAAGCATTCGGTCGTTTGTCAGAACAGTTAAATATGATTTCTGAATTGGTTCAAGGAACTTCCTTGATGATATACCCCGCCGAAAAAAGTAAGTACACGAATTGGACACCAGCAGTTGAACTCGAACAGATCAATGACGCTGAAGCTCAGAAGGCTCATCAAGCATTTCAAAAGATGTTACATGGGAATTATCATGGTGTACAAAAAGATCTTGACGACGCCGTCAACGACCTAAAATCTATAGCTTTTAATAGGCATCCATCAGGTGAAAATTTTAAAAAGAACTTTGATAATGAGCTAATTTACAATACGTCAAAACCGTTTCGGGTTTCTTGGATTGTTTATCTTTTAGCGCTTATTGCCGCTGTCATAGGTCGTGTTAAAAACAAACCTACAATTCTCGGACTAGGTCTTTGGCTTATGATATCTGGATTCGTGGTCCACACCTACGGCTTAATCCTGAGAACAATTATTCTGGATCGGCCTCCTGTAAGTAATATGTATGAATCAGTTGTATTTGTGGGATGGGCAGTACTCATCTTTAGCTTCATTTTACTTCTGAAACAAAAATATAAACGCAAGGATAGTCATATCCTTCTCACTTCAACTCTGCTTGCTGCAACACTTACAATGCTCATGGCTGACCTACTCCCAATGAGTAGTGAATTAGGTATGTTAGAGGCTGTCCTACGATCCACATACTGGCTAACAATACATGTACTTGTAATCGTTGCCAGTTATGGTGCGTTCGCCCTTGCCTGTGCACTGGGCCATGTCTATCTAGTGAATATCTTGTTAGGTTTTTCAATGAAGCAACCCGTAATGAAAGATATTTCCGATTCAATCTATCAGTGTATTAAAATTGGCGTAATTCTTATTGGAGCGGGTACAATTTTGGGCGGTGTATGGGCAAACGAAAGTTGGGGAAGATTCTGGGGATGGGATCCAAAAGAAACTTGGGCATTGATCTCATTTTTAGGATACATGGCGTTACTACATGGACGAAAAGCTGGATGGTTCAAGGACTTTGGATTAGCCGTCGGAAGTTTAATAGGATTTTTATTAATACTGATGACTTGGTATGGTGTAAACTTCGTATTAGGAACAGGCTTGCACTCCTACGGTTTTGGAACTGGTGGACAAAATTACGCACTTGGATTCACCCTTTTCGAATTATTGTTTTTAATTGTTGTTTTTCTTCGAATGAAGAACGATCAAGACAAGGCCTCTCATCCAAGCCAGTAATGAATCCATATACATTTATCAAAGGGTAATTCAAATCCTTCACAATGTGTCTGACTTTCAAGCTATGATTTGAATATTGTATGTGCTTGTAACAAGCCTTCAATCATATTTGATGTATCTCCTAGCTTAGCTGAGTTATGAAAATCATGGACTTTTGTTAGCTTGTTCAATTCAGCATCAGAAATAACTGTAAGGTAGCCTGCCATCTGTAGGACTTAAAATCACTCAAAAATGAAACGAGAGCCTAGTGAAATACATAGTCACTAGGCTCTCATTGCAAGTTTAGAGTGAGGTTGTATACCTTTAGTCGGTGTCTTACGGAAACTCATTTAGCTTTATATTAATCTGAATAAAAAAAACCGGCGCATAAGAAGCACCGGTCTACCAATTTTGTTTAAATATGATGATTATTGTAATTGGCTCAGTAAACCATCAGATAGCTTAAATGTTTGATTAACTACCGCTTGGCTTTTACTCGTCTTACCTAAACGAATTAGACTCTCGGATTTACTGTTGTGTGTTACTTTGTTAAGGCTTGTCTTTACATAGCTGTATGCCATAGACCAACTTTGATTACTCCAAGTGTTAATACTTGCATTAATACCATCTACGCGAATTGAATTGCTCAATATCGAGCGAAAGGTACCCTGATTGGTAGCCCATTTTTTCTGACTCTTCGCCAGAACATTCAACGTATTGTAAAGATTTGGTCCCATACCTAGTACTAACTTAGCACCAACGATACCGTTTTTCGCATCATCTTTTACAATAGTCACCAACTTCTTAATCGACTCACTATCCTTTTGTGACTCCGCAGCAAGAACTTCCATTGCTCGTTTTATTGACACTTGATGAGGCTGCTTGATTCCTGAGGATAAATTATACTGAGCATCGATTGCGTCGATATGCTCCTTAGTTACTTTTGGGGAGTCCTGTCGATACGCCCTAACATGGTGAACTAAAGCAAATCGGTCTTCCACAGACAAATAATCATAAGCCAACATTCCACGAGCCGCGATTCCCTCAGTCATCGTCTTAAACACCTGATCGATGCTATTACCATTAGTCCACTTGGCATCTACATTGTGAAAATTACGTGGCTTATGCGGTAAAGCTGCACCTCCAGGACCATCTCCCTTTCCATCATTACCATGACAAACTGTACAGTTTGCTTGATACAGTTCCTTTCCTTTGGCAAGAATTTCTGGAGTTGCCGTTGTCGCTGCCACAAGATTGATGCCTGGCTGAATTTTACCCCTGATTTCTGGTAAATCAGCAGTTGCGAATCGATTCAACTGCTTTTTCATGGTAACTGTAGGTTTATTAACATACAGAAGAATTCCATAACAAAGAACAATTATTCCAAAATATATAGCGATTACACCCACACCTGGTATAAGCACTTGTCCACGTCTTCTCGAATTCATAACGATTTCTCCGTAATTTAATGTAATTTAATAAGTATCTTCAGTATTATTCTCTATCTTAGCCGTTTGGCTTCCACTCAGGACAGATTCAGTATGTTTATATGTCGCAGATTTCTTGGCTACTGCATCACCCATACTCGTGAGTGTAAATACAATGATGACTAACGCAAAGGCGGTGTATGAACCACCACGACGATGCGATGCTCTTGCTGCAGATGCGAGTCGAGCAACTGCCAGAAACAGAAAAAACAGAGTAGCCACAGCCAAGATAACAAAGCTTTTCGAGTACGCTGCGCTTGATAATGTAAAGCCATAAAACAAACCAAGAATTGGGAGAAGTGCTGCGCCGTACAAACCACAAATTGACCCACAGCTCTTTGCGAGCTCATAGCCTTCATCAGTGAGCTTATCATATTGCTTGCACATGAAGAACAACACACCTGCTCCAGTTACAGCAAAGCAAGCCGATAAAAAGAATAGGAATTTCCACCAAAAACCAGCAAATGTTAGATACTGCCAAGAAGAGGATGTCTCGGCCCAATACTGTGGATGTAACACAACTTCCATTGCTCCGATGATCAAATATGCTGACCAATAAATGAATAGAGGCGCAAATATCATCATCCAAGACAACGTATATGTCACTGTCGATTTACGAGTTTCGATTTCCTCCCTCAACGAAGCCGGTACATTATCTAACCCCTCTACCTGCTCCAACAAATGCTCCTCACGTAGACAAGATCTGTATCTATAAAAGAAATAGAAACCCAAAAGCGTGGTTATAATTCCCCAAAACATAAATCCCACGACATGTATATCTGCTTTATAAAGCGATTGAGCATATACCACAACAATCGTGAAAACAGGGATCGCTCCGTAAAGTATTCCATAGTGTCTTTCAGGAAATACTTGAAGTAGAAGTTCTCTTGCGAATTCTTTTCTCGCCGGACTCCCATCAGAAATTAATCGATAAAAAACTGAGAGTGTCAAACTGCCCAAAGTCATCGCGAAAAAAGGAAGGTATATAATCAGTGTTATCGCGTAACAAAAATCTAATAATGTCAGTAAATTTCTACTTGGTGGTAAAATTATCGTTGTTAGTAAACTGTCCATACTTTCCTCTCAAGAAAAACGGATTAATTGATCAATAAATGTTATTAACATAACCGCTAGAGCATAACTATTCAATTCCATGAAGGCTCGTTTGTAATTCACGGGATTAGCTTCGATGCGACAAAGTTTTATTTGTATTAGGCTTATCCATACACCTAGTATCGCAATGATAACACCACTTACCATGTTATCAATACCTCCATATACAGGTATTAATAATGCTGAACTAGCGGTTGCCAAGATCCATGAATAAACGATTCTGCCAAGCGAGGGTTCCGAAAATTTCTGGGTTACTGTTGGAAAACCTGCCTCTTCATATTCTTTTCTATAATGAAGAGCTAACAGCCAAAAATGGGGAACTTGCCACATGAAGATGAAGAAACAGAAGGCTAAAATCGTAGGATCTGCCAAATGCCCACCGCCAATGTTCCACCCTATAAGTGGCGGCAGTACTCCAATGACTCCTCCAGGAATAACAGCGTAAGGGCTGACTCTCTTCAATGGCGTGTAGATACCGTTGTACCAAATGAGTGCTACGATACCTAACAGGGCTGGATTAGTACCTGCGCTCACATACAATGCTGCCACACCCACGCAAATAAGAGCGAGTGCTAGTCCTAAAACTGAATATGAACTCATCATCCCCGACGAAATCATGCGTCCTTTTGTTCTTCCCATACGAGCATCAAAATGATGCTCTTGAAAATGGTTCATCGCTGCAGAACCACTCGCAATTAAAAACAAGGCTAATGCCGGAATCGAGATTGCTGAGTCGAGACCTCTACGAGCCAATACAAACCCTACCAATGTCGTTGTGCACACAGCAATCGTGATCTTAAATTTTGTCATGCTGGCTAAAGCAGACAAATAATCATCGAATCCGTATGTACGACTATTCTGCAGCATTATTTGATAGTTTTCATGTATGCGATGACTTGTTCTATCTTGGCATCGTTTAACGGTAAGACCGGCATCGCAGCTGGATACCCTTCTACTATTTCCGAATTCGGCATTTTAATCGAATTAGAAATATATTCCGCATCAGTCTTCTTAGTTATGCCGCCTTGCAACTTAGCTGTTCTGCCCCATATTCCCTTGAAAGAAGGGCCTATTTTTCTACTACCATCAATTGAGTGACACACAGCACATTGGGCACTGTAAATTTTTTCACCCGCTGAGGCAAGCATTGTAGGGTCTAATTTGACAGGAGCTTGACCATACCATTTATCGAACTCATCTTGTGGTAATATTTGGACTTTGGCATACATTTTAGAGTGCGCTTCACCGCAGTACTCTGCACAGAATACCTCATATACTCCTACTTTATTCGGAACAAACCACAAGTTGGATATTCTACCTCCTGGTAAAACATCATGTTTCACTCTGAAAGCAGGTATGTAGAAAGAATGTAGCACATCACTGGATGTCATATCTAAAATGACAGCTTTTCCTACTGGCAACGTTAGTACTGGTACATCTTTTCCCTCATGACTCTTCATGTAGTCATTTTCTTTACCATTATCGTAGGTAAAAGCCCATGACCATTTCCAGCCCTGCACTTTGACGCGCATCGCATCCTTAGGCGCTTGAGACATTTTGTTGTAGTCCATACCTACAAAAAACATAAGCATGACTAAAAAAGTCGGTATTACCGTCCAGATGATTTCAAGACCAACATTACCATGAATGTTCGTCGCTACCGGATTACGCTTCCGGCTGAATCGGATACAACACCAGATCATAAAAACTGTAATTCCGACTAACACTATAGCATCCAGTGCGAAAACGAAAACGAACGCAAAGTCTACTTGGTTAGCAATATTAGATAATCCTGAAAACATGATTTCCCCTTTAACGAGTGGCGTAATCCGCAAACGTAAGACAGAAAACTACAAACATAAAAAATGTAGTTCCCAGTACGAAAGCCTGAATGTAGGTCTTTTCGTATTTAATATGCATAAAATAAGCTAAGACCAGTCCAGCTTTACAACTGGCAATTAACATGGCAATTGGCAAGTTAAATGCCCCAACATCTATTCCGGCTGCAGCAACAGTAAGTCCTGTTAAAATCAATAAGCCTACATAGACCAAAGTGTGACTTCCGTAACTTACAATATGTACATGATCGTGTTCTTGTTCGTGCCCGTGACTCATATTATTCTCCTAGGCTACCAAATAAAATAATGGGAACAGGTATATCCAAATAAGATCCACCAAGTGCCAATACAAACCTACGTTTTCCAGCCATCCAAAGTTTTCCGCCGTGACCGTATTCTTCAATACGCACCAAAACATCCAGAGCAGCAGAACCACACCAATGAGTACGTGAAAACCATGAAGACCGGTCATCGTAAAATACATTCCGTAGAAAATTACCTGTCCACGTGTGTATCTCGTATGTGTATATTCTTTCGCCTCTTCAGCACTGATACCTGCAGGAGCAGGATTCCCATTAGAATCAACCTTGATAGCATTGAAAGCCGCGATGGATAAACCAGATTCCTTATATTCGGTAGTGTAAGCTTTTTTGAGATCCGAAGGTCCGTAAATGGATTCTAAAGCCGCAATCTTCGCTGGAAACAAGTGGTGTTCGAACTTGGCTGTCCATTCAAAATACTTTACCACCATAAAAGTCAGAGCAAGAAGAACAGTTATGGCTATGTGCGTTAAAGCCCAAAATTTACTTCCTTTTTGCAATGCAGTGATGGCGTAAACCATAGTCAGTGAACTTGTCAAAAGCACAAGAGTGTTACCAGCTCCTTTGAAGAGATTGAGACTTTTTCCCGCCGCGTGGAAATCAGCCGCATACTCTCCAGTACCGTAGACAAATAGTGCTAGGAACATTCCGCCGAAAAGTACGAGTTCCGTAAACAAAAATAACCACATTCCAAACTTACCACCCTCATAATCCGTATGATGATGATCAAAATGGAATAATTCCTCTTGATTGACTTGTGTATCTTGTGCTTCCACTGTTGCACTCATTAGACCCACTCTCCTGGATAATCATATGGACCGTGGTCCAGCTTCGGTTTCTTATAAAAGTTAATTAATACTGGCGGAGTGGGACACTCTGTCCATTCCAAAGTTTTACCACCCCAAGGATTTTGAGGTGCCTTTTTACCTGTGAATAATGAGATAAACAAGTTTCCAAACACTATTAGAAGACCAGTAATCATTATGAATGAACCGTAACTCCCCACTTGGTGTAGACCTTGAAACTCAGGTAAATAATCGTGATATCTTCTAGGCATACCTTGTAAACCAACTACTAGCATGGAACCGTAAAGAACATTGAATCCTACGAAGAACAGTGCCCAACCAATGTAAGCGGCGGTAAAATTGTACATCTTTCCAAACATTTTGGGGTACCAATAATGCAATGCTGCAAATACTGCGACTCCGCCACCACCGAACATCGTGTAGTGAAAATGACCCACTACATAATATGTGTCGTGCACGTGAAGGTCTGTTGAGACCATTCCTAGTGCTAGACCAGTGAATCCGCCAATACTGAACAAAAATACAAAGCTTAATCCCCATATCATTGGAGGATCTAATTGAATAGACCCCTTATATAACGTGGCCAACCAATTAAATACCTTCACAGCGGTTGGAACCGCCACAAAAAACGTGATAAATGAAAAAATCGCAACAGATGCTTCAGACATGCCAGATGTAAACATGTGATGAGCCCACACAAAATATCCCACAAAAGCAATCCCTATCATACTCAAGACCATTGAGGTGTATCCAAATATGGTTCGTTGAGAGAAAGTAGCTATTATTTCGGATACGACACCCATCCCGGGAATCACCATGACGTAAACTGCAGGATGCGAATAGATCCAAAACATATGTTGATACAGAACCGGGTCGCCCCCCAATGCCGCATCAAAAATTCCTATACCGAATGCTCTTTCCATTATCAATAATGCTAATGTGATTCCGATTACTGGAGTTGCAAGAACTTGAATCCAAGCAGTTCCGTAAAGACCCCACACGAATAACGGCATATCCATCCACTTCTGTTTTGGGTGCCTCATGCGATGAATTGTAGATACAAAGTTCAAGCCTGTGAATATGGATGAGAATCCTAAAATAAAAGCCGCAAAAACAGCCAGACTTACATTGGAATTGGCCGTAGTACTGTACGGAGCATAGAACGTCCATCCACCATCCGGTGCCACCCAATGTACTCCACTCGATGCGTCATAACCCACAAAAAGTGACAATGCCGCAATGAGCGCGCCCCCCATAAACATATACCATGAGAGCAAATTTAGTCTGGGAAACTGAACATCAGCCGCCCCGATGTGTATAGGAAGGAAGAAATTTCCAAATATAGCCGGAATCCCTGGTATTACAAACAGAAAGATCATAATCACACCGTGAAGCGTGAATACAGAATTGTAGGTTGTGGCACTGATGAAATCTTGTCCCGGCCAGAACAATTCAAGACGAATGGTCAAACCTAAGCTTACTCCGATCGCAAAAAATGAAAACATTGCGATGAGATATAGGATACCAATACGTTTGTGATCAGTTGACAATACCCAACTATGTAGCCATGCCAGGAACTTAAAGAATGGGTTGGTCTTCCCCATTTCAGCCATTGTTGCGTATAAATCAGCAAGAACGACTGCCTGGTCTTCATAATAAGGTTTATTCACCGCGTAACTCACGAGTTTCCCCCTTCTTCTTCATCGTCTTCGAATCGGTCTAATGGATTAACCTTTTTAGCCCTGGAAACGAAGAGAAATATCCCGACGATCCACAGTAACAATAAAGTACCAACGACGCGCAGGATGTTAAAGACATATTTACGACCCTCAGGGTCATAACTGAAACAATATTTAAGTAATTTGGCCACTGTCGGACCAGTTTTTTCTTCCGCTGCCTCGGCAAGCGACATTTTTACATCAAATGGCAAAAATTTATCTCCGTAGAGATAACGCGCTATTTTGCCCGATGGAGACACTGCCATCAATGACCCGGAATGCGTGAAATGACCGTCATCCGTGCGCTTGTATTTCCATCCAAAAGCGCTGGTTAACAAATCAATGGTTTCTTGATCCCCTACTGACCATCTCCAAGCATCGGGGTCGATATTACGTTTCAGGTCTGAAAGGTAATTTGCTTTCTTCTCAGCGGCCAAAACGTGATCTTCCGTAGGGTCTATACTCAAAGTAACAACGTTGAAATCAATGCCAGGAACAGTATCAATACTTTCTAAAACACGTGACTTACCTGCCAATAGAGGACTGCAGATTCCGGGACACCTATAATAGACAAAAGAAAATAAAACTGGTTTATCAAATAATTCTTTGAGCTGGTATTTACGCCCTTGATCGTCTGTCAGCCAACGATCTAGCGGTATGTAACCACCCAAATTCTCTTTGATTCCAATAAATTCTTTATCAGCTTCTGGCACTTGAGGTGAATCAGTCGCATTGCTTGTCGTGATATCACTTGCAGTCGTAGCCAAAAGACTCAAAGTCATACAAAATATGTAAAAAAACGTCTTCATATGTTAAAAGAGCTCCATTGAGTAGGAGGGCCATCACTTTTTTGCAATATAACAGAGACCTAGATGGCATGCACCATTTTTTGACTGTTTGGGAACGTGAAAAATTCAGTAATTATCCATGTTCCATACTGGACATGGTTTACCGCTATTGAACACCTGTAATCTCGTTAGCAGTTTTGAGGCCATGCAAGATACAGTCTCCCAACGAAACACCACCGACATAATTGCAGCTAAAATACAATCCGAGTTTATCGTATGTATTTGAGTTCAAATGCTTTTGCAGAGCAGCCTGCCGAATATCATACTGAGGAATTGCATGGCTCCATTGTGAATTATGTAACAAGCGCATATTACCGTCCATTTTCAGTACTTCTTTTAATTCTTTATGTACAAGTTCAGCATGAAAATTCGCTTTATAACTATATAAATCTGGGTATAATTGCCCACCCGAAAAAACCGTATGAATTTCTTGTTCTATTGAGCATCGATCTTCGAAACATGAGGCTGGCCACAGACAACCTAAAATTTTTGAGGGTTCATATTGCTGACTTAAAAATCCGAATCCTCTGTCCTTTACTTTTGCTTGAGATTTTAAGGATGAAAAATGAAAAACTCTCAACGACGGATAGATTAACAAATTTAGATGCCTCTTTAATGATTCAAAATTGGTGCCTCTCAAAATTTTACAGGCAATGTGTGCTGGTAGACTTATCACTAGCTTTTGAGCAAAAATAGTCTCATTTTCTGAACTTATTTCAAAACCATGACCTCGGACAGCCTTGATCTCTTTTACCGCATTGTTAGTTCTTATAGAATCTACTAAAAGATCAGCCATGCGATTAGTTAATGATTGAAGACCACCTCTGAAACTTATTAGGCCACGGTAAGGTTTTTCTACTCGATCTGAACCTAAACCCTCCAAAATTAAACCTAACGGAATGGAATTGTAACGTGATTCAAGTTTAAATAAATTGGGGAATGCCTGCTTTACAAGAAGGCTTTTACAATCTCCAGCGTAGATACCAGATACAAATGGAATAACCAATTCGCTAGTTAATTTTCTTCCTATTTTCCTGCAAAAGAAATCATAAACCGATTCAGTCTCGCCACATGGTGCTGCTGATGAAAACGTTAAGGCACCAAGTCGAAGTTTCGAGCTTGAATTCAGTTTTGCTAAAATACTTCTTGGCGTGATTTGCCAAATCTCATTACCTCTTCTCAAAAATCTCTTTTTTGAGCCAGCCTTAGGCGTAACTATTTCAGTGAACATGTTCAGATCTCTTAAAAAGGAGAGTACTTTTTGAGATTTCAGCATCAGGGAATTTGGTCCAATTTCAACAAGATTATCGTCCACTTTTTTGGACTCCACATTCCCACCACATCTACCACTAGATTCTAGTATTAATAATTTTCGGGGATCTAGACCTTTTTTGATTAAGCTAACGCCTGTAGAGAGACCACTTATTCCAGCACCACAAATCACAACATCATATTTCTGCATCCCCTAAACATAGTTAAATCATGTCAGGAGTACAAGTGATTGAACCATGGTATCCTCAGCTCCGAAGGATATACCATGAAAAAACTCTTTATCG
>JAYZAC010000137.1:0-14073 GCA_036339875.1 bacterium
GTTATACCGAACAATACGACCAACTCGAAATTTATAGAAATGCTAATAATAGTAGATTTAGAGGTAGAGTAAGCGTTACAGGAATACTATCAATGACTCAGTATACTCTTCAGAATGGATCCACTCTAATAGAGGTTCAAGCCAAGCTTGATACAGTAGAAGGTCCTGCGGACGTAGTTAAAACAAAGCTACAGGTGGCTAGAATTAAGGCAGATCTAAAATATATTCATAAGAGCGTGAAAGACTTTTATGAAAAATTTCCAGGTGATGTGAAAGTTTCTATAAATGCGGTCTCATATGAGGTACCAGAAGACATTCAACTGACCGATCAGTTTCTTGCATATATCGAAGAACAAGTATTCGAAAAACATCATGATTGTACGCTTGAATCTCATTCGACTCCAATCACTTCGATTTTAGCGCATAGAGCCGGACTAATTTCTAATGATGTTAGAGGAAAAGTTGAGGTTTTAATTGACCTTGAGTCAGTCACAAATACTTTAAGTGATGGAACCGTTTCTACCGAATACCGCTATAATCTACGAGCGGTCAAAGGGTCTTTAGATAGCTACCAAGAAGAGTTGTTTGAAAACGAAAAAACAAAAAGACAAGCTCAAAGAATCATTAATTTTCACACATTATACAATGGCGAAAGTTTATAGCTTTCTCAAAACCAAAGCATAAGAGCCGCATAGGTTGCGGCTCTTTTTTTTTTTGTCTAAAACTATTGTACTCTCAAACGATCCTTTAGAGTTCGAATTTCGGTAAGAATCAATTCGAGTTGGTCCGCTCTTTTCTTTAGGCTTGAAATCCACATCAGAGCGCAAAGTCCTAGAAGTAAACACAATGCTACAAAGGCACTGCCGTATGTAATGAAAAGATTTTGAAAACTGCTTAGTTGAATCTCGGTGCCTAATTGTGTTGGCTGTAAAGTTATTAATTCGAAACCTTGAAGCGATAGGGGTAATTTTCGTGTACGGTAGTTCACACTGTTCACAATTACTTCATCTAGGTCGAGTGGAATACCAATAAATTCTAAAGATTTTTTAGCGAATTGTTGGCTTATTATTAATTGCTGTTTTTGCTCATCAGTCAATGGACGAATGGTTCCGTAAAGCCAATGACTACGATTACTTGCAAAGATGACTCCATCTTTTGAGACTAAGGCTACTGGATTTTGAAGTTCTAGTAATAAATCATCTACCAAGCCTAGATTCATTTTAATAACCATTACACCATCAATCTGAGGGCTACCCGGTAGACGAACACCTTTACTGAAATACAACCCACGAACTCCAGTTTTGGTTCCCAAGGCAGGATAGACCATAGTTTGACCTTTTAAGGCCGATTCAAAATAAGGCCGAAATGATAAATCAGCTCCCTCAAGACTACTTTGGTCTGAAGCTAAGGTAGACACCAATACAATTCCATCTTTCGATAATAAATAGATCGCATTAGCTGATAGAGAATCTTTTGACCACTCTAATAATAATTTTATTTTAGATTTAGCATCAGAATTGTCTACATCCAGCAGATAATCATAAAGGGCTTTGTGTTCAGATAATGAATCTAAAACTTGAGGTGTTTGGGAATATACCGAAAAGTCCACCTGCTGAGCTAAGCTAGACATCTTACGATCATCAACCAAAGCAAGCTCTAATTGATTTGTATGCTTAAATTTTTGATACAATGACCACAAACCTACAGCGGCAGCAACGGCTCCCAGCAAAAGTAGAATGGTGGCAAAAGCAATAATTGAACCGCGCTGGTTGTTGAGTTGAATCATGGTGCATATTATTGGGCATCAAGACTAAGTTTGTAAAGTTAGACAGCAAGAAAATATATACAGCAAGAAGCGCTTACTACAGTCCAAGACAACATACTTAGTGGATGTTTTTCGGTATAGCCATGATCGTCTAGTCCTATTTCGGGGTCCACTTTTTCATTGAGATAAGCTGTACCAAACATAAAGTCCCACACCGAAAAAACGACTCCGTAGTTTCTAACTAAGCGTGAATCTGATCGAATTTCATGATGCCAATAATGCATGCGAGGGTTGTTAAAAAGATACTTAAGTGGACCATAATTCCAAGCTAAATTGGCATGGTTTAGATGCCCAATGAGCGTACTGATACATGCTCCGATTAAAACAGCCTTCCAATGCACGCCGACTAGTAACGGAATCAAAAAGCCTAGATGCTTATAAAAAACTGTTTCCGCGAAATGAAAGCGAAAATTACACCAGAAATCCATGGTTGTCACCGAGTGATGGGTTTTATGAAATTCCCACAAAAAGGAATTAGAATGAAGCATTCTATGAATCCAATACTCTATGAAATCTTTTACCACCAGAAAACATAAAACTTGAAGCCAAAGATTCCAATCGCTCATGGCTAGGGCTTTACCCTCCAAAATTGTATGGTAACCAGCCCATCCCAAGATACTTAATTCAAACCAAGCCAAACTAAAACCAAAAATTTCTCCGTTAAAAATTAGCAGAAAAATATCGCGCCAAAAAAACGGACGCATAATTTTCTGCTTACGCCACGCAAACAACCTTTCTAAAAGAAAAACAATTGCGCTGAATAAGACGAGATAAAAGATATAACTGTATAACACACATCTATTTTAACCAGAAAGTAAGCCTAAAGTGACCTATTGGAACTTAAATACAACAGATATTTACAAGAATATCAGCATATTTCTATGGTATTTCGCCTTGAAAAGGTCGATTTAGATCAATAAGTATTAAAACTTAAGTGCCTCAGAAGATGAATAAAAATCCTAATAATTTGATCAAGATATTGGTGATTGTGCTATCACTGAATGGGATTCTATGTGGTTGTGGTGGTTCTAGCTATGAAGGTAGCTCTGAACCTCGGTCTAATGTTGAACCAGTTGCTAATCTAGATCGTTTAACCGTTGATGAGGATAGCTCCATTGAATTATTACCACAAATATTAGCCAATGACACAGATGAAGATGGTGATAATTTGTCACCAACATTTTTGACATCTCCAACAAATGGTGCCATTAGTACCCTCAAAGGTAAATACAAGTATATTCCAACAGTTAATTTTAACGGACCAGATCAAATAGTTTACGAAGTGAGTGATGGATACGGTGGAACGTCAAGTGCCACTATTTTTCTGAATATTTTACCTGTGAATGATTTTCCGATAGTGGTGGATGATGTTTTTCAAATGACCGAAGATACAACTAGCTCTTTCGATGTTTTAGTAAACGATTCCGATATCGATGGAGATAATTTACGTTTATTGAATGTAAGTCTAGTTCAAAATGGTATTGCTAGCATTGATTCTGTACTAAATACTGTTCGCGTTACACCTTTTGCCGACTCAGTAGAATCGGTAAGTTTTGCATATACAGCCACAGATGGTAATGGTGGTTACGATATTGGCAGTGTGATAGTAACAGTTAATTCTGTTAACGATACACCCGTCGCTTCGGATGATACAGCAAATACCCAAATTGATGTGCCCGTAACTATTCCTGTTTTACAAAATGATTTCGATGTTGATATCGGAGACTCAATCAGTCTAGAAGGAATAAACAGTATTACTGGTGGAAGTGCAGTGATACAAAATGATTCAATAATTGTTACTCCTGATGTGAGCTCATATCAATCAATTAGTTTAGAATATGAAATTTCTGACAGTAAAAATGCGCGCAGTACAGCCAGTGTAAATATTTCAATCGACTGTGATACCTACGAAAGACTAGAAATTGAATTTGTTTGCATTCATGCAGGTAGTTTTGTTATGGGTTCTCCAACCACTGAGCCTCTACGTGATTCAGATGAAGGTCCGCTAACGCCAGTTACGATTACTAAAGATTTTTACCTTAGTAAGTACGAAATTACTAAAGCAGATTGGGAAAGAGTTTGGAATGCCGCAAATCTAATTATTGCACAAGATGATCCCATTTGGCCCGTACCTCAAATAGTACCTATATCCGATGATCATCCAGCGATTGGCGTAAGTTGGGATGATATAAATGAGGTCAATGGTTTTTTAGACGATATTAATCTTTTAGTAGGTTGTGATACTTCATCACTCAGTACCGATCGTATGCGTTATGACCCCTCAATAGTACCCTCTGGATGTTTTCGTTTACCTACTGAGGCAGAGTGGGAGTATGCAGCTCGCGCTGAAACAAATACACGATATAGTTTTGGTGACGATGAAACTCAATTGAATCTTTATGCGCTTTATGACCCAGACCCTAATGATCTGTTTAATGCTGGATCAGCTAATCCAGTTGGTCAATTTCTTCCGAACGCTAATGGTTTGTATGATATGCATGGTAATGTGCGAGAGTGGGTGTTTGATCAATATAGTAATTCAACATATACTGGTATCGCGCAATCCGATCCAATTGGAGTATCAGGCGGCCTAAATAGAGTTCTTCGTGGTGGTAGCTACATAAATACATCTGAAAAACTACGTTCAGCAAATCGTATGAATAGAGACCTTAACGATAGAGCTGATACTAATGGTTTTCGACTTGTATTCGTTCGTTAGCTAGAATGAGTAACCTTTGGCTTGATTGAGAAGATACTTGCCCCTCACAAAAACTCCCGAGCCTCTGGCAACCTCAAGATCGCTATTGTAGACAACCGACTCGACTATCCATTGACTTCGAGTTTTGCTCACCACTTTACCAATGGCTTTAAGCTCACCATCAATAACTGGTTTTAATAAGTATGTGGTGAATGAGGATGTGAGTACAAAGAATTCCTTCTCCAGAGAATTAGCCGCAAAAAATGCCGAATCATCCATTAACTTAAAGTAAACAGAACCGTGTACCGCACCGGCCGAGTGATGCATACTATTTTGTAAAATAATTGAGATTTCAGACTCAGAGTCTGAGACCTTAATTTTTGGCTGGTAATATTCGTTAACGGGTGCAGCCAGATACATATTTTCTAAAGCTTTGAAATGCTGTATGTCATTCATCATAATTAGCATTGTACATTGAAGGATCCATGGATTGACGTTTCTGATAAACTTTAATTATGAAATTTTATGAGTATTTACGATCGATTGACTTCAAACCATTACCCAAAGCCGATCAGGTTAAATTTATCTGTGACTCCTTTGAGGAAGGGTTAACTGTTCCTTTTCTGGCTCGTTACAGACAACCTCAGACCGGAGCTCTTCAAGGCAGTGAATTACGTATTTTTGAACGTAGTTTAAAGCGCTACAATTCTATTGAAACCTTAAGAGAGCAGTGTCTAAAGATCATTGAAAAACAACCAAAAGCTACTAAAACCTGGAAGAATAGTGTAATTAACAGTTTTGACGAATCTATACTTAAAGAATTTAAAAAAATCTTTGGAAGCACTAAAAAAACAAAAGCGACTGAAGCGCGAGACTTAGGGTTGGAGCCATTAGCAAATTTACTCAGAACTCGATCAAAAAAAGAGGGTCAAAAAATTCAAGCTGATTTGTTTCAAGGACTATCTAAAAAAGAAGCAATTGAAGCTGCGAGTCACATTATAGTAGATGTAATATCCAGTAATTCAGAATTACGCGCTCTAGTAAAATCAAAGCTAGAGCGCTTTGGTAAACTTCGCTCGAAGTTGAAAAAAGGTGCTGAGGATTCTCGTGAAAAATATCGAGATTATTACGACTTTGAAGCTCCTATTCAACGGCTTAAATCCCACCAATTTTTGGCCCTTGAAAGAGGTAGCTCAGAAAAAATTTTGCAGGTGCAAATCTATCCGGATGACCCTACCAGAATAATTGCAGATCTATCTCGAAAGCTTGATTTACGTTCAAAGGCTTTCTATAACTTGATGACTGAGGTGATCGAAACATCTTTTAAGAAAAAGTTTTTACCCGCGATTCAACGCGAATTGATGAATCATCTCAGAACAAAGTCACACGAAGATGCTTTAATTAATTTTGAGAATAATCTTCAGGCACTGCTTCTAACTCCAGGTCTTAATATTGATAAGGTTTTAGCCATTGATCCAGGTTTTGCAAATGGTTGTAAATGGTCCATTGTCGAGAATACCGGAAAAATCCTTGACGTTGGCGTTCTGATGCTCAGCAACTCAAAACATTGGTCAACTCAGGCAGATAAAATAATAAACTTGTTAAGGAGTTGCGATGCAATTGCTGTAGGTAATGGCGTAGGCTCTCATAATTGCTTAGACTTCCTGGAGTTTTGCCGTAAAAATAAGCAGCTTAATACACCTCATATTGTAGTTCCTGAAGCTGGTGCATCTGTATATTCAGCTTCAGATATTGCAAATCAAGAATTAGCAGATTATAAGGTGGAGTTGCGGGGAGCGATCAGTCTTGGTAGGCGTCTATTTAAACCTTTAGAGGAGTACTTAAAGATACCACCTATGTCACTTGGGGTGGGTATGTATCAGCATGATCTCGAGGAATCGATTTTACAAGAACGCTTGATAGCAAGAGCTAAGGATGTCTTACATGAAGTAGGAGTTGATCTAAATAAGGCTGATAGTACGAGTCTTGAATTAATCGCAGGTATTGGTAAATCTAGAGCAAAAGCAATTGTCGATTATAGACTTATAAATGGACCATTTAAAACCCGTCAACAACTATTAAAAGTTGCTGGGTTTGGTCCAAAGACATATGAACAGGCTGCTGGATTTTGTCGAGTTATGGATTCAGCTGAAATTTTAGATCAAACTTGTGTGCATCCTCAAGATTATGACGACTGCAGAACGATGCTCAAGGCTTTGAATTGTGATAAAAATAGGTTGCCTAAATCTCGTGAGGTTTTAGAAACTTACACTGATTGGACTCATTTGAGTAAAATTAGTGGCTTATCAGAGACTCGCTTGAAGCATTTGAAAATGTGTTTGGTAGATTATTGTATGGACCCCCGAGACAATTTGCCTCAGCCCATATTACGCAACGGACTTAAAACTTTAGAAGATCTGAAACCAGGTGAACTAATTCAAGGTGTGATCAGTAATGTAGTGGATTTTGGAGTATTTGTTGATTTGGGTATTCAGCAGAATGGTTTATTACACCGCTCTTGTTACCCTAATAGGCACTATGAAACGTCACTGCAAGTTGGCCAACAAATTCAAGTGATTGTAAAGTCGGTTGATAGTCGTAGACAAAGAATTACGTTAGATTTAGATTCAAGTGCTCCAAGTCTTTAAGAACTCACTCATAGCATCCATTGCTGAGTACCAATCCTCCTCTCGCATGAAATGCGATGAATCAGGATATTCCAAATAGTTGAATTGTTGATGATATTGACTGAGATTCTGACTGAGATGCTGATGAAACTTACGTGTAGTCTCCGGAGGAACATTATTGTCTAGACCAGCTGTAATTCCTAACATTCGGCAATGCTTGAAGTCTTCAGGTCTCTTATCAGGCGAGCCGGGACCCTCCCAATCAGGACGTCCCAGAATAGGAATCGCAACTTCAAAGCGATGATCTATACTTGCAGCCATGTAAGTAATCATTCCACCTAATGAAATTCCGGTGACTCCAAATCTTAGTTCGCCATTTCGTATAGTTTGTAGAGTGTCCATTAATCGTACAAGATCATGGGCACTACGCTCGATACAAAAAATAATCTGCTGTTCTGTTTTGAGCTCCTGATGACGCTCACCATGGGATTGATTATCTATACCAATCGCTGTCAAACCTAATCCAGCAAGCATCTCGAGTTCCTTGATATTATCTTCTTTTTTTGACCCTAGACCGTGAGAAAGAAAAACGGTGTAATCTGGTTTATCATGATTTAACCAATCTTCCCAGCTCAAATCTTTGTGAATGAACAAGATAGGAATTCTGTGTAACAATAAATTTCTACGTTGCATTAATAGACCTTTTCAACAGCTAAGAATAACTCAATTGATGTATTTGAATCGACTTGCATATTTAATAAATTAATCCAATCAATATTCTTAAAATCACCTAGTAGATCGTCAAGAATTAAAAAGCAACCTGGAATACCTTCCACATGATAACTTTTTTGTTTAATCGTTTTAGTTTTAGACCTTAAACCTACTTCTATTTGTATTTCATCTGGAAAAATATCAATATCATAAATTCTTAGTCCTAGTTGCACTGTTCGCAGTCCTTTTATAACTTCTGGTTTATTTAAAAAAAGACGATTTGATTTTGCGCAATATTTGAGATCAACCAGCAAGTGCATTTGTGATTGTTCACCTCTTAAACTTTGGGCCATTGTATATCTGACCTGATCAAGTGGTAAATCATAACCCAATATTATCATTAACTTAGTTAAAGCAGCCTCTGGAGTGCAATCAAAACCAGAAACAACACGACAGAATAGTAGTCCTAAGGATGACTCATAGACTCCAAGCTCCACCTGACCAGACCAACATTGTGTAACATCTACAAATACTTTACCGCAGAGGCTTGCCGATCGGAGGCTCTTCAAAAAACCTTTGGTGGTGGGCGCGTTACCAGCCCCGTAACTTCGAATTACCAAGCCTTTGAGTTCAGGAGTGTGGCATATCTTTGAAAAAAGCTGATGATTCATTCCAGGAAAAATCTCAAGACTGGCGACAGAGGTACTAATTTTCTTACGCCACTCTAACTGGCCTGTGGACCTAGATGCCTCTCTAAATCGACTTGGAAAATATACGATCTTACGTCGTGCTACTGCTAATGCAGGATAATTAGGGCTTTCAAAGGCATGAAAATCGTTGGCAGAAACTTTGGTGCACCGGTTTCCACGTAAAAGACTATGATCAAAATAAACGCAGACTTCTGCAATTACAGGATCTTTAAAGTATTTTGCAGCAGCTATCTCTAATGCAGTTTGAATATTCTGGACAGCATCACTTCGATGCTTTCCCATTGGTAGTTGTGAGCCTGTTACAACAATAGGTTGATTAAGATTTGTAAATAAGAAAGATAATGCGGAAGCTGTGTAAGCTAAAGTATCGGTTCCATGCATAACAACAGCACCATAGGAATTGTTTAGATTAGACCCGATTAAATTTGCCATTTCAATCCAGTGCTCTGCTTCGATATTGCTAGAATCTATAACTTTATTTAGTGTCAAAAGTTTGACAGGAAATTTGATTCCTCGAAGACATACTGTTTTAGAGACAGAATCAAAAGATGGTAACTGAAACAATACTTGCAATGCATCTTGAGCTGGTATTAGAGGTGAATTACTTTGATCTGAGTTAACAGGAACAGAACCAATTGTTCCACCAGTGTATAAGATAACAAGTGATTTTGGAGCTCGTTTATGCATATTACAGTTCCATATCAAGCTGATTACAATTTGAACCATGAAGATATCGAATAAAACAAAGCACAGCTTCTATTACCAACCATATTGCAAGAAATAGAAGAATTAAACCGACAAAAAAAAGTGTCCATTGAGAGCCATTAAAAAAGCCAATCAAATTTATAGACATTGCGATCAGGGTTTGACTCAACAAAAAGAACATAGGTATCCCGGTATAAATCCATGGTTTTCCTCTCTGTAGCAAATATAAAGTCACCGTTAACAGAGCAAGTCCGGCTAGTAGCTGATTTGTGGTACCGAATAGTCCCCATAGTAATAGACCTGCTGCTTTACCATCAACTTCATAAAAAGCAAAAAATCCAATAGCTGCTACTGCTACTATAGACGAAAGGTATCGATTGTTTAGAAATGGTATCGACCAATGTTTAGCAATTTCTTCAACGTTATAACGTAGAAGGCGGGTTGCACTATCTAAGGAAGTTAAGGCATAACTCACTACGATAATACTAATAAATGATGCCCCAGTTTGCCTATCAATTCCCAGACCTGTTAGAAAAGTAGAAGCTCCGTTAATGAAGACTCCAACCTTTGCCCCGAGTCCTTGAACACTTCCCCAATTAGCGTAAATAGTCATCCACTTTTCGTGACTCATGACTCCCGCTGTTGTTGCAAACACTGCAATAAGACCCAAGAGAGATTCACCGATCATACCCCCATAGCCTACCATTCTGGCATCTGACTCTTTATTAAGTTGTTTACTTGTGGTGCCACTAGATACAAGACTATGAAAGCCGCTTGCGGCGCCGCAGGCTATTACTATAAAAACAAATGGAAAAATACCCGGTGCTCCCTCTACCTTTGTCCTAATCATAGGAGCCACGAATTCTGGTTGCATAACAAAAATTCCCAAATACAAACCACTTAGACCCAAGTAAAGAAGTAAACTATTTAAGAGGTCTCGAGGTTGTAGAAGCATCCAGACAGGTAGTACAGATGCCAAAAAAGCATAACCCAGTAAAATCATGCTCCACCCTTTGATACTAGGAGCCTTGTTTATGTCATTTAAGCCCGTAGCACTGAGAACAGGTTCTTGTTGAGCAAAGTAAATTAATACCATGGTAAGACCAAAACCTAGTGCAGCTAGTTTTACCCATGAGGCATTCATTTTGTAAACTAAAAAGCCAATCACGACCGCAATAGCCATAAGACCAAAACTTGGAATAACCGCTTGTGGAAAATGAATATCTCTTTGAAACTCATTTGGAGCCGGAGAAAAAAGAAAAGCGATCACATAAACAAAAACACCCATCGCCAGTGCTACTAAAAAGAAGATTATAATGTGCATTAAAGTTTTAGCTCTGGGGCCGATAATTTGTTCGGCCACGGCACCGATACTCTGTCCTTTACCTCGTATACTTAAAACTAAAGCTGAAAAATCGTGAACACAGCCAATCAGAAGGGCTCCAAAAACCACCCAAACGAGAGCGGGTAACCAGCCCCAAATTACCGCTACCGCGGGTCCAAGCATTGGAGCTAGTCCTGCGATAGAAGCGTAATGATGACCAAAAAGTACCCATTTATTTGTTGGTACAAAGTCTACCCCATCGGTGTAATTATGGGCTGGAGTGACTCTAGAATCATCTAGACTGAATACGGACCGAGCTAGAAAGCTCGAATAGACAAGATATCCCAGAGCATAAACGACTAGACATAGAAATGCTGCAATTCCGGCATTCATTGATTCTCCTAATAAAACGATTTGTTTTGAATAGGGTACATCAGACTCAGAACTGTCGAGTGTGTTTTTTTATTCACTTCTGAACAATTTAAGCAGTTTCTCGATATGGCTTGTTTTGTTATTGAAATGCTTATGAAATCATTCCCAAATTTCTTGCATAATTCAATACAATGAAATCATGATCGCTAAATTAATATCGGTTTTGATTTGTGTACAAGTAGTTTGCGCTGCAAGTTCAATAAAGCATCAAGAGAGTTTCAATCAGTTAATGTATGATGCCTACTATAAAGATGCGAAAAGCGTCGCTGAACTTCAATTAAAGGTCACGAGGGAACTTAAGGGTGAGAAACACCCTAGGACACTTTTGTGGATGAATAATCTTGCAGAAGCTGAACTCAAGTTAGCTAATTTCAATGATTCATTACAACTTTTAGAAATAGTTGGATTACAAGTTAATACTCAATCATCAAAACCCTCAAGCTTGACAACCCAATACTTAAAATCTCTTGTGCTTAAGGTAAATGCTCAATATTCAATGGGATTAATCGATTCCTGTTACGAAACTATCAAAAAGGCATTTAATTTAATCAACGTTCGTAAAATTTCGGAATCCAAAATTGTGGGTCAATTACATCTCTTAAAAGCAAAACTCAACATAGAATTAGGCAAAACCTTAGAAGCAAAAGAGTCTTTGAGTAAAGCCCTGGAAATATTCAAAGAAAAAAATCTACCATTATGGATAGCTAGAGCTCAGCAGTTATTTGGAGAGCAGAAGCTTAAAAGTGGTTTACTTAAAGAAGGTCGTGAATTAATTGATCAATCGATTATGTTGCGAGGAGAATTACAGCTAAAGCGACATCCTGATTGGGCTGATGCTTTGGATGGTATGGCGGCATTACTGATTTTATCTGGAAACCTGGGGGCACCATTGAGCTTGGTAGATAAGGCCCAAAATATCCGTTTTGAGATTTATGATAAAGGTCATCCTGAGCATCTCAAATCTTTGAAAATGCGCGCTTTTCTAATGGAAACAATCGGAGATAATCGGAGCGCTCTGAAGCAACAGAAATCTGTTAAAGAGAAAATGGAAAGATTTTTTAAGATGAAACATCCATCCTTCTTTGCAGTAAATCTAGCATTGAGTAGACTGAATACTAAACTGAATAGATTATCCGAGGCTAAAAAGAATCTGAAAGAGGCTAGCGTAGTTTATGAAGATTTCTTCAAAGGTAATGATTCACAAAAAATTAAGATGGATTTAATACAGGCTTTTATATACGCAGCATCTGCTAAGTATTTCAAAGCTAGTTCGATTTATCAGAGAATATTAAAAAATAAATCGTTTTCAGGACGCTCTGAAGTACTTTTAAGAGCGGCTGAAGTTTTGATACTACAAGGAAATGGAGAGGCTGCAGAACTCCATCTTTCTGAAAGACTCGACTTACTTGTTGATAGTTATGGGAATTCTCATCCAAAAGTGGGTTTAGCTATTAAAAAGCTAGCTGCACTTTATTATGAAAAACAGAATTCACAATTATCTGTCAAATTAATTAAGGAGAATCTGGAAAAATTAATATCGCAAGTGGGAGAAGATCATCCTGAAGTTCTTAGTAGATTATCAGAATTAATCTTTTATCAACAAATTGCAAAGCAATTAACGCAAGCAGCTGAGTCCTTTGAATTAGCATTACAAATTCAAAAGAGAAATTTTGGTTATGATAATCCTGAAGTCTTAGAAACGATGAATAATTTAGCCGGAGTCTATGGATTATTGGGTAGAAAGAAGCAGGCTGATAACCTGCTCCGTGAAATCAGACTCATTCAAGCTGGCGGAAACCCACAGGACAAGGATATATTGTTTGAGAACTCACCTGGTTCTAGAAACTAAAAATATAGCCTAGGAAATCCTGTTTGACGCATATAATAATTTTATCAGTAGCAGCTTTCTTAACATCTTCTTTATCTGCAATCATAGGTATGGGTGGCGGTATAACCCTTTTGGCTGTAATGATCTTATTTTTACCATGGAAAGTGTTGATTCCAATTCATGGTTGCGTCCAATTAATTTCTAATGCTACAAGGGTTTTAAGCTTTATTCGCTACGTAAATTGGAAGATTTTCTCAACATTCATTTTAGCTTGTATTCCCGCAAGTTACATAGGTTTGAAGGCTGTAGGACAGTTTGATGAAACTTTGGTGAAAGCATTTATCGGAGTATTTATTTTATATGCAGTATTTTTAGCACCGAGATTAAAAAAAGCTATTGCACGGATTTTTAAAAATTTCTTTTTAGCAGGCATTCTGGCTGGAAGTATCAGTATGGTGGTCGGTGCAACTGGTCCATTGATTGCTCCTTTTTTTATAAACAGTAATTTGGAAAAAGAGGAGATCATAGCTACCAAAGCGTTATGTCAGACTATGGTGCACCTAATCAAGGTAATTTTATTTGGTGCTTTGCTTGGTTTTTCTGTAACAGATTACTCAGTCTTGCTGGCTTGTATGGCAGTAGGTGTGATTCTGGGCACATTTTTTGGAAAGTGGATTTTAGAAAATAAGGTGAGTGATACACTATTTCGTTTTCTTTACAGGTTTGTTCTTGGCGTCGTGGCGTTAAAGATTTTAATTTACGATAGCTTTTATCTAGGTTATTGGATACTCCAGTGAAAAGTTTGTTGTATTTGTTATTGCTGATCACAACTAATCTAGAATGTTACTCTCAATTATTATTTGGCAAAAATAATAATGGGATTCAAATTGCAAATATAACAGGCATTAACAGTGATTTTATTATAAATAATAAGCACAACGAAAACATTCTATATTCGAATTTTGAAGGTCAACGGATTCGTTTATCGAAGTTACCAGAGCGCTCAAAATTCTTAACCTTAAAAATATGGGGTAAGCTGAAAATTTCTGATGAGAAAAAAATAAGTAAATCCATTTCTAGTTTGCGACTTTGGAAAAATCCAAATCTTCTGGTAGCACCTAAAATCTATCATCATCATTATCCTAAATTGGACTCTGAAACTGGTATGCATCATTTGCAGATTCCACTAGGACGTACCAATTTTGTATCAACT
>JAYZAC010000138.1:0-9108 GCA_036339875.1 bacterium
GGAGAAATATCAGCAGCAAATGACGCCACCAAATGCAGTAGTAAAAACTATTCAGTCTAAAACCGAAAAACGTAAACCTCGAGCACCTTTTACTACTGCAACTCTTCAGCAAGAGGCATCTTCAAAACTTAAGTTTTCCGCGAAGGAGACAATGCAAATTGCACAAGAATTGTACGAAGGCTTGCCAATTGAAAACGAAAATCGTGCACTGATTACATACATGAGGACTGATGCTGTAAATCTTTCAAATGAAGCTACAAATAAGATTCGTGAGTTCATTCGTGGTGAATATGGGTCAGAATATTTACCGAGTAAAGAGGTAAAATATAAAGGTAAAACAAAAAATGCTCAGGAAGCTCATGAGGCTATTCGTCCAGTGTATTTTGACCTTCCGCCACATCGAGTGAAGGCCTATCTAAAGCCAAAGCAATATGATCTATATTGCTTAATTTGGAATAAAGCAGTTGCATGTCAAATGAAGCCGGCAGAATTTGATTCAACTGTTGTAGATATAGATATAAATGGAATCCACTTTAGGGTGAAAGGTAGTATTCTAAGGTTTGATGGATTTTTGAAACTATACGATGACAGAGATTTAGACTCTAATAAAGAAAATAATTCGAAGGATAAAAGTATTCCGAGTTTACAAAAAGAAGTACGATTGCCGTCTTTGCAAGAAGGGCAAAAACTTGAAGTTGATAAAATTATTTCGGAGAAGAAGTTTACTAAACCTTCACCTAGGTACACCGAAGCTTCTCTGGTTAAATATTTGGAAAAAAACGGCATTGGACGGCCATCAACCTATGCATCCATCATTGAAACTCTTCTCAAGCGTGGTTATACCGAATTAAAATCACGGAAATTTCATGTAACACCATTGGGTAAACAGCTCTTGGGTTGGATTGCTCAAAATTTTCAAAGAGTTGTGGACTTAAAGTTTACAGCTATGGTTGAAGCCTCCTTGGACGAAGTTGCTCGTGGTGAGTTAGCTTGGAGAGATTCTGTTGAACAATTTTATCAGCCTTTGAGAGAGCAGATTGTTAACCTACAGGGATTTGTAGAAGAGGACCTAAGCGAAGATCAAAAAAAATGTCCTGAATGTGGAAGTGAATTGCTTGTACGTTCTGGCAAGTATGGTCAATTTATGGGATGTTCGGGATTCCCAGAATGTAACTTCATTTTGAAGATAGGTAGAAGGTCGAGTATAAGAGTTAGGTCTGCTGGATTACCTACGGGTATTTATTGTGATTTATGTGGCAGTGAATTTCACTTAAAGCGCTCTGATCGAGGTAAGCTTTTTGAATGTTCAAACTTTCCTGCATGTCACAATAAAAAGACCCATTTGACGCAAGACGAATACGAAAAATTTAAGGAAGTTATTAAGAGACATAAGCAAAATTCTACTGCTCAGGCCTAAATCATAAGAGTCTGGGAAGGAAATTATGAAAATTACTAATCGAAAAACTGTTCGAAAACTATCTACAATTATTATCAGACTTTCTCTCTTGGGGTTGTTTTTCACCAGTAGCTTTGGTTTGGAAGAACCCGCCCTAGAAGAAAGAGTTGCTCAAATTAAGGAAGCTCTAAATACAGAGATTGAGTTACCAGAACTAGATTCCAAGACGGCTGAAGAGTTAGCATTTTCTCCATTTGATTTAAGTCTGGAGGAGGCAATCGAATATGCTATGACGAATAATCTTTCATTTAAGAACAGCCTCGCATTACTCGAGGTTGCTAGTAGAGGGGTAAATTCTATCAAAGCCGGTCTTTATGAACCTTCTTTGCAATTTGGATATAATAAGCGCGCTAATAACAACCCAGCGCAGGGCTTTATACCTCAATTCACTAGTCAGAATGAAGGAGGCTCCGTTAATTATAATCAGCAATTTAGCGATGGTACGAACTTATCCTTAACATATAATTCCAGCAACAGTTCTAGTAGCCTTCGGAATCAACTTAACAATAGTGGATTACAACTGCAGATTAGGAGAGCTTTATTTGGAAAAAATAATACATTCTATGCGAATGAAACGAGACTACGTAATTCTCGTTTGGATAAAAAAATTGCTTATTTTGAATATCTAGATGCTTACCAAGCTTTAGTGTTGAAGGTAACCGAGGCTTACTTAAATGCTGTAAAAGCTCAAAGACAAATTGGGGTTTCTCAATCAGTTTTATCCTCGCGCCAAGAGTTACTTGATCTTACTAAAGTCAAATTTAGTCTAGGTGTTTCTACTAAACTTGATGTATTGAGAGTTGAGGTACAGGTCGCTGGTGAGGAAGAGGCTCTTATCAAAGCTCGTAATACTCTTGAAAATAGTTTGGACTCTTTACTCAATATATTGAATTATGATTATCCTCCTCAACAAGTAAAGGTAAGTTTTGACGAAGCTTATGAATTGACATCTTTAGATTATGATGCCAATGTAAATTCAAATCTTAAACGGGCTCTCAAGCAGCGTTATGATTTGCATATTTTTAAGTGTAAATTAGATCAACAAAAAAATTCCCTACGTAATGCTGCAGAGCAAGTTAAGAATAAGGTTGAATTCAGTGGAAGTGTTCGTAGACATGCAACCGATGATGTGTTTTCCAGATCTCAGGATTTTAGTGATCGTAATTGGTCGATGGGTCTCAGTTATACTCAGCCATTGGGTAATAGAAAGAATCGAGAGAACCTTTTTTCACAGCGAGTTAAGATCAACACTAGCGAACGTAATCTAGAAGAACTCAAGTTGAGGGTTGGACTAGAGGTTAGGAATGCCCAACGCAATATTGTAGCTACACAAGAACGAATTAGAGTTTTAGAGAAAAATTTAGATAGGGCTAAAGAAAATTTGAAGTTAGCTCAATTATCTTACGAAAAGGGTATAAAATCCTCCATCGAGGTATTAGATGCACAAGATGACCTTCAGGAGGTCAATAAGAACTACATCAACACCATCTTAGATCTAAAGATTGCTGAATTCCGTTTGCTCAGAGCCATGGGAACAATAGGTATTCCAGATCTAATTCTTAAGAAGGCTGATCAATGGTTGGCAATAAATAATTAGGAGATCCATTTGCGTGCTGTAGATATTTTAGAAAAACGTCGACTTGGTGAAGAATTAAATTCAGATGAAATTAGTTTTTTTATTAATGGCTATGTTGATGGGAGCATTCCGGATTATCAAGCAAGTGCTTTCTTGATGAGTTGCTGTTTTAATCAGCTCACTGCAAGAGAAACTCGCGATTTGACGGAAGTAATGAGAACATCTGGAGACACTATTGAATTTGGAAATAAAATTCAGGGATACACAGTTGATAAGCACTCTACAGGTGGTGTCGGAGATAAAACAACTTTAGTATTAGGGCCTCTTGTCGCAGCCTGCGGCTTAAAGGTTGCGAAGATGTCCGGACGTGGACTAGGGCATACCGGGGGAACCTTAGATAAACTTGAAGCTATTGATGGTCTTAGTACCGAATTAAGTGGTGATCGTTTTCTCCACATTGTGAACGAGATTGGTATAGCTGTTTGTGGGCAGACGGGTAACATTGTGCCTGCAGACAAAAAGTTGTATGCACTCAGAGACGTAACAGCCACTGTGGAAGATACTTCATTAATAGCAGCTTCCATTATGAGTAAGAAGCTAGCAATTTCTAATCAGGGCTTAGTTTTGGATGTAAAAACTGGTGACGGTGCATTCATGAAAACTCTGGATGGAGCTGTTGATCTTGCCAAGTGTATGGTCGAGATTGGTCGACTTATGCATCGTGACGTAATTGCTTTAGTGACCGAGATGGGTATTCCCTTGGGTCGGACAGTTGGTAACTCTCTTGAAGTGCTAGAGGCTATTCAGACTCTGAAAGGTGAAGGACCTGAAGATTTAGTCGAGCTTTGCTGTCAGCTGGGTGGCAGGTTGTTAAGGCTTGGTGGCATAGTGACGGATAACCAAACGGGTTACGAACGGATTTTATCATCAATAGATGATGGTTCAGGTCTACGTATATTTGAGCAGATGGTTGAGGCTCAGGGTGGTAGTCTAAATTCTCTGCACAATTTAGAGATTAGTAGTAAAACTATTGAGGTTGTTGCTGACTCCGCGTCTTACGTAGAAAGTATGAATGCCCTTTCATTTGGGAATGGAGCGATGAAACTAGGTGCTGGTAGAGCTCGGAAAGAGGACGAAGTTGATGTAACCGTGGGGTTAGTGATTCATAAGAAGGTGGGAGACTTTGTTGACTTTGGTGAGTCGCTATGTACGATTCACTATAATGACGAGACTCAGCTTGATGAGGTGAAACAACAAGTATATAACGCCTATAAATTCTCTGCAGATACTCAGTCTAAATCTAAGATCATATTGGCAGAAGTTGATGAAAAAGGATCTAGGTTCTATTGAAAGCTAATAAGTTTGAAATGAGCGGTCGTTTGAGCATTAAAGATTGCTTCCAAATAATGTACTCTCAAAAGACTAATGTAGTTTTATCGGATAAATCATTGAAATTAGTCCAAGGGAGTCGGGAACGTCTCGAAAAATATATTGCTACGAATGAACTTGTCTATGGAGTAAATACTGGATTTGGTAGTCTAGCTAATGTCCGAATTGACGAATCTCAACTTCGTCAATTACAAATAAATCTTATCCGCTCCCATTGTGTTGGAGTTGGCCCGTATTTTAGCGAACAAATAGTAAGAGGCATTCTATTACTAAGGGCTAATACATTGGCCCAAGGTTTTAGTGGGGTTAGACCTGTAGTCGTTAATACTCTACTCAAATTTCTGAATGCGGGTATACACCCATGCATACCCGAGGTTGGATCTCTGGGTGCTAGTGGTGATCTAGCTCCTTTGGCGCATATGAGCTTGGCTCTAATAGGCGAAGGTAAAGTTCATCATAAGGGATCTATTAAGGACTCTTCTCTTGCGATTAATTCAGAAAATATTGCGCCCTTAAGTTTAGTGGCGAAAGAGGGATTAGCTCTCATAAATGGCACACCAGTTATGTGTGCTATGGCCGTAGAATGTTTGGTGCGATTGAAAAACTTAATCAAATATGCCGATATAGTGGCCACTTTATCATTAGAAGCTTTATCAGGAACGGATAAAGGTTTTCAATCTGCAATCCATAGGATCCGACCACATAAAGGTCAGCAAATTAGTGCAAGAAATGTCTATGCAATGCTTCAGGGAAGTCCTAATCGCAGTTCTCATCTAGACTGTGACAGAGTTCAGGACGCATATTCACTGCGGTGTATTCCACAAGTTCATGGAGCCTGCTATGATGCCTTCGAGCATGCTTGGAATACTATTTCTGTGGAAATTAATTCTGTTACTGATAATCCTATTGTTCTTGAGGATGAAATTGTTAGTGGAGGTAATTTTCACGGAGAGCCTGTCGGTATGGTTATGTCTTATCTTAATTTAGCAATATGCGAATTGGGTTCAATATCCGAACGACGGCAGAATCGACTCGTTAATCACAATCTTTCGCACTTACCACCTTTTTTAGTGAAAGAGTCAGGGCTTAACTCAGGAATGATGATAGCTCATTATACCTCTGCTGCTTGTGTGTCGGAGAATAGATGTATGGCTTTTCCACCTGTGGTTGACTCGATATCCACTTCTGCTGACCAAGAGGATCATGTATCAATGGGAGTTACAGCAGCTCGACATTGTCTGAAAACCTTAGAAAATTTAGAATGTATCTTAAGCATAGAGACATTAATTGCATGCCAAGGACTTGAGTTTATTTCGTATTCACTTTCACCAGCGTTATCAAAAGTGGTAGAGTCTGTGCGTGAAATGGTTGAGCCACTTGAGGCCGACCGTGTATTGAGTCCTGATATTGAGTCGATTAGGACAATGATTGTCGATGGAACACTTGTAGAAATTGTAGAAAATGAGATTGGAGATTTAATGCATTGGCCGCTAGGTACTCGCGATATCTAATAAGATATCGAGGAAAGTCCGGGCTCCACAGGGTAGGATGCTTGGTAACACCAAGGCGGAGAAATCCGATGGAAAGTGCAACAGAAAGTAAACCGCCAGTAATGCTGGTAAGGGTGAAAAAGTGAGGTAAGAGCTCACTCAAAGTCAGAGTAATTTGGCTTTGCGGTAAACCCCATCCGGAGCAAGATCAAATAAGGTGAGTTGAAGCTACCCGCAGATCACCGGGTTGATCGCTAGAGGTTTCTGGTGACAGAAGTCCAAGATAAATGGGTACCAGGGACTATTGTCCTTACAGAACCCGGCTTATCGGTGGCCTTGTATTAAATCTTTGGCTAATTTGGAGAAGATATGCCAGCCAAAAAGAGTAGGAAAAAGTGTTTTGTACTTGATACGAATGTACTACTGCACAACGCGGATAGTATGTTTTCTTTTGAGGAAAATGATGTGGTTCTGCCAATCCAAGTGATCGAGGAATTAGATCGTTTCAAGAAACAGCCAGATGAAATTGGACGCAATGCGAGACAAGTAGCTCGCCATCTTGATGATCTTCGTAAAGTGGGTTCACTTTGTCAGGGTGTAAAAACTACCAATGGAGGAGTGGTTCAGGTTCTCACAGATTTTGATACTGAACTTCCCGACACTTTGGCGCCGGGCTTAGCGGACAATCAAATATTAGCTGCTGCTAATTACCTCATGGAACAAGGGAATGCTTCAGGTCCCGAAGTTATCTTTGTTAGCAAAGATCTTAATGCCAGAGTCAAAGCTGACGCTTTAGGTTTGGCCGCAGAAGATTATGAAACGAATAAAATTAATTTTGATGAACTTTATCAGGGTTGGAAAATTATTGAATCTAATCAATCTAGTATAGAGACGCTTAGAGAAGAAGGTTTTATATCCACTGATGTTGATTTTACTCATAACGAGTTTGCAATATTAAGCACAGAAGACGACGAGGAATATGCAATATACAATGCTGAGGAAAGAACTCTTCACAAATTAGATTACGTAGATCGTTGTCCATGGGGAATTGGCGCTTTGAATGGTCAACAAGCATTTGCTTTGGAATGTTTATTAAATGAACGTTTTCGATTGGTTAGTTTAGTTGGTAAAGCTGGTACGGGGAAGACCCTCTTGGCATTAGCTGCGGGTTTACAGAAGGCTATCGATGACTTGGCTTATAAGCGTTTATTAGTTTCTAGGCCGATCATGCCACTGGGTCGCGATATAGGATATCTACCTGGAAGTAAAGAGGAAAAATTAACGCATTGGATGAATCCCATTTTTGATAATTTACACTATATATTTGACAACTACATGACTGAGGGTCTCCCAGGTGAACATCTTGAAATGCTACTGGAGAATGAAAAAATTTGTCTTGAAGCTTTAACATACATACGTGGTAGATCAATTGCTCATCAATGGCTTGTGATCGATGAGGCACAGAACTTAACCCCCCATGAAATTAAGACTATAATTTCAAGGGCAGGTCAGGGAACAAAAGTAGTTCTGACTGGTGATCCATATCAAATTGATAATCCTTATTTAGATCCTTCCAGTAATGGTTTGACTTATTTGGTTGAGAGATTTAAGGGTCAGGATTTATTTGGTTCTGTAGTGCTACTTAATTCTGAGAGATCGCAGTTAGCTTCCTTAGCCACAGAGTTATTATGACAATACCAGAGCTATCAAAAAGGGAACATATTGAGTGTTTGTAATGTCTTACACTTAGTTTCAGCGCGATTCTATGCTGTTTGCTATAATCAGTTCATATGTATTATCTGGTTTGACTGGCCTTAAAGTGTTCGAGAGTCTAACCGCTGTATTTGAATAATCTTGAAGAGTTATTTTAATGATATGAGAAGGTGCTCGATAGCTACAATTAAACGAATTTCAGGAATGACTTTGATCGAGATTCTTGTTGCCGTCACAATTTTGGCAACATTTGTATTACCTGTTTATGGTCTCTACATGATGAACACGAGGAATCGTGATTATATTAGAGCTTGGAGTAATGCACTAGATATTAGTAGTAACGTAATGGAGAGGATACTGAGTGAGGATGTTCCTTTTTTGGCAATAGAGCCAGAAGGTTACAATCCTGCAACAGGTCAAGGAACCAAGGCAAAACTCGCCAACAATAGGGTTCAGGCCGACTTCAGGGAAAGTTTTGGAAGTCTTGATTTTCAAAATTACAATCTAAAGTCAATTCTTGGAGCTGCAAAAGGTGGAGATTATCGTTTAGATAATGATGGGGATCGTATAATTACTAAAGGTGGAGTTGACTTTAAGATTTTACTGTGGGCAGGGATTTATGCTGATGATCCAAGTAGTCCTGAACCAGATATAGATTTGTCATATAAGTACAATGCCGATCCGACTAGAGAGTTAACTTTTTCGTATTATCCCAACCCTTGGTTTGACCCCAACAATGATTGTGCCGAAAATAATACAACTAATGATTCTTTATCTGCTGAGATAAAGTCTGTAGGTGGGGCTTCCGATTGTGCGCGAGATGGTAAAAGACCTATCAATCCTTATCGACAAATTAGTGGTAGTGCCGCTGCATCAGCTGGTAATTTATTTTATCAAAACGGAATCGATGACCCTATGAATGATAGTTTTCGTCACGGATTTCCTGTCGTGGATTCATATTCATGGGGTAATGAAGGTCAAGCCTCTGGAAATACTCAAGATAAAGAATGGAATGATGCTCCAGATCCTGCGAACTCTATGTTACCAAAGCCAATAAATCAACCTTATAATCCTCGATATGAGGATAAGGCTTTCCATAATTTTGAAGATATCGATTCAGACGGTAAAGATGATGGTGCTCTCATGAAAATCGTTTTAGGAATTCACTGGACACCGAGAAGTTGGGGCTCAAAACCGCAAGCACGTCAAGAGTATTACCTTATCTCCTTCAAAGCTAATCTATTAACTGCGGATGAATAATGCTTTCGAACTCTAAAATATTATCTGAGCGTATTTCCAAGTCTCAAAAAGGCATAACTATACTTTTAGTAATCATTGTAGGTATGACTTTGATGGCAATGGTAGTTATTCTCTTGAGTGGTGGTTCCGATTCACGAGAAAAAGTATTTCAGATGAAAGAAAAATATCAGAGTCTTTTTCTGGCTAAAGGAGGTCAACAACACGCTCTACTAAAATTTCGCCTA
>JAYZAC010000139.1:0-11837 GCA_036339875.1 bacterium
CTAGCCGCATATTCATGTTTATTAGGACCCACATCTTTCAAGTGCGTCAATAGAACCTGTCGTCGATGAGAATCATCATTACCAATTCTCGCCGAATGCACTCCTGGGTATCCATCAAGATCGTCACACTCTATCCCGCTATCATCTGCAATAACGATTCCGCCGAGTTTATTCTGATAATAACGAGCTTTAAGAAGAGCATTACCTTCAAAGTCAGACTCTGTCTCTTCAGGCTCCTCGCCCGAAAAACCCACGTCCTTGAGCGATTTTAATGTCCACCTAAAATCATCTCCAAAAATTCGTCGAATCTCGGCTAATTTATTTTGATTCCCTGTAGCAACTATTAATTCCATGACTCTCACTTAGCCAATTAACAGTCTATTTCGAAATTAGCTACTTTTGTAGAATCTGAAATGGTTTCAATAACTTGATTTTGAAGCTTACAGAGTCTCTGAATCCCTTCGGAACCTAGCTCTAACATTTGATTAAGCTGCTCTATTGTAAAAGCCTCACCCTCCGCAGTACCTTGAACCTCAACAATTTGTCCTGTCCCAGTCATCACCAGGTTCAAATCGACGTCAGCAGCAAAGTCTTCTTCGTAATCCAGATCCAAATTGACTTTATCAGCTAGAATTCCAAGAGATACCGCTGCCACATTGTCTTTAATTGGATTTCTACTAATCTTTCCACTGCTATATAAGGCTTTACAAGCAATTGCCATAGCAACAAATGCACCTGTAATAGAAGCTGTACGCGTGCCTCCATCTGCCTGAAGAACATCACAATCAATAGTAAGGGTAAAACCTTGCAGAGCACTCAGATCCAATACTGATCTCAAAGATCTTCCAATCAATCTTTGAATCTCCATGGTTCTTCCACCAATACTTCCTTTACGGTCTCTTCTTGAACGAGTATGAGTTGATCGTGGAAGCATTGCATACTCGGCGGTAGCCCATCCCTCACCTTTTTCTAACTGAAATGGTGGTACACCACCTTCAACGGTACAAGTGCATAATACTCGTGTGTGTCCGAAATTTATAATCACAGCACCCTCAGCATATCTATTCACACCAATCTCAATTTTGATAGGTCTCATTTGCTGACTATTTCGTTCAAAACTACGCGTCATAATTCTTCCTTAAAAAAATAAATCCCGGTAGAAACCTACCGGGATCAACTCAATATCTGATCTAAAATATTTCGATAGCTTCCGCTCGATTACGAAGCTCTTCTGAGTAAGCCTGAATCACCTCATAACGCTTACGATTCTTTAATTCATTCATGATCGAAATCTTAGCATCAGCTAAACTAGGTTCTTTTGCTTCTTTTTTACTCTTCAGACGAACAACGTGCCAACCAAAAGGACTTTTAGCTAACCTTGGCAGGATTTGCCCTATATCTAATTGCTCGATCTCTGAATTGAGCTGTGCATCAAATCCAACCTCTGTCAATGGATGAGTACCACCATTTTTTTCAAAATTCGACTTATCTACATTCAATCTTGACTTGCCTGCTGCATCGAATTGCATTAAACCGTCTTGAATACTTTTGAGTTGCACTTCAGCATCTTCTTTGGTGCGATAAGCTATTTGTTGTATTAAAACCTCAGCTGGAGTCGCATACTTACTTCTATTTTCATTAAAGTAACTAGCAATCTCTACATCTGTTACAGTCAAGGTAATTGCCTGACGAACCTCATCTTTAACCGAATCAAAAGATTCATAGTTTAATGGTTCTTCCGCGGTAACCTTGAGAAGAACCGTCCTGTCTCCTAAGTCTACCGGTGAGCTTATTGCTCCTGAAGCCAGATATTTTAGACGAGATAGAACTTTACTATGCAAAAACTCACCTAAACCTAAATCTTCCGAAATCCATGAACCTTTATCTTTTAATGAATAATCTGCGGTTAGTTTTACACTTTTTACAGCACCAGCACTCTCACGTCCACCATTTGAATCAGAGAATGAATTCACAAGAATCGCAAAATCAGAGCCTGAAGTTAATTTACTATTAAGTTGGCTTAGTTGATCCTTGTAATAATCCTCTAATTTCTGTTCCTCAAGTGCTTTTCTAACTTTGTCTTTAACCTCCGTAAAATCACGAACTTTTGGAGCTTGTTTACTCAATAACTGAAGTACATGCCAACCATTAGATGTTTCGATAGCCTCGGAAACCTCGCGATCCTTAAGTGTTCTTAAAGTTACAAGAATAGGAATGTCTAGACTGCCGGCTCCAGTGCTTAATTCTTTAATCTTCTCGGGATCGTTACCCTCTCCCAAAAATACCCCTTCGATCAGTCCGGAATTAACTTTAGATGCTCCTAAGGAATACTTCATAATCAATTCATCAAATGTAGATATTTGAGCTCGCAATTCTGCATCTATAACATCGAGTTGTTGATCAGCAACCTCTTGGACTTTCCTATCCTGAACATCTTCAATAATTCTGTCTTTAACTTGCACTAATGGTTTCGTATGAGCTTCCATGCGTTCTTCAAGACGTACCAAATGATATCCAAACTTAGTTTTAATAGGATCCGATACCTTATTTAGCTCTGTTTCTTTATCGAAGCAGTAGGCATCAAAAGCTGGCACCATATCTCCCTGGCGAAAAGAACCTAAACTTCCACCGTTTGGTCCACTCGGTCCATCCGAATGGGTTTTGGCAGCCTGCTCAAAGTCAACATCACCTTTCCTTATTTGCGCTAAAACGCGTTCAGCCTTCTTGAGTGCCTCAGATTCATTTCGATTCTTTGTATCAATTAGAATATGAGATGCCTGAACCATTTTTTCCATGGTGAACTCGATGCTGTTCTTCTCATAATATTGCTGAACTTCTTCATCACTTACCTTGATAGAGCGAGCTAATACTTTTTTATCAAGATATAAATGCTTTAAATCAACCTTTTCAGGAGCTAGATAGCTTTCTTGATTCAATGAATAGTATGCTTTTTCATCTTCATCTTTGATCGATGCAAGTAAGTCATCTTTCTTACTGGGCTCATATCTTTTTATCACTAAACTCTGAATATCAACTACACGAGGACTTCTCCATCGATCCTTATGCTTTTCATAATAAGCATTAAGATCCTTATCACTTACCTTTTCAGCGAGAAGATTTCGAATCTCTTCTTTTACAGATTCTAGAGGTTTCACATTTCCCTCAGAGTCTTTGTACTGACTACTCTTGTAAAGTGCATAATATGACTCAATATCTTCATCTGGCACTTGAATCGTTTTAAATAATTTAGACTTAATTTCATCCACCACAAAATCTTTATTCATATACGCACGAAGTTCTTCAATACCAGTCCATCCATTACGCTTAATTTGATTGGTAAAGCGTTCTTGACCACCGTTACTAGACATCAAACTACCTAGTCTGGCCGTCACCTTTCCGCTCACATCAATCTGTTGTCGATTGCCCTCAATTACCATCAATTCATTGCTAATTAATTCTTGTAGAAATTGATCAGTCATCATCGAACGATAGTTTTTAGGTATATTACGTAGTCGATCCACCATTTGCGTGGCAATTAACATACGATTAAGTTGCCCCTCAGTAATTGTACTTGACTTACCATCCATTTTAACAACGGCAAGCGGTTTGGACGACAGTACATTGAATTCAGGATCTATCTGCGGTGCAGCCTGCTCTGACCTCTGGCGCTGCTGAGCCTGCTCCTGTTGATAATTCCTGTTCTCAAGGAAAGAAGCTGCTCCAATAAAAAAGATAGAAATGGTAAAAGAAATCACGATAAACCATATGATTCCTTTCATTCGACGTCTAATTTTCTCTACTAGCATCAAAAACTCCTGCTTTTAAGCGGGTTTTAAGTGAATAACTACAGTCTTGGGGTGCCGAATTATAACCATGGACATTTCAGAAATCAATGTTAATTAAAGACAATCCATTTCCGATGCAAAGTTAATGACAAAGTGGATTATTTACGTTTGCCTGTGTGCATTATTGTTTTGTAGCGAGCCATTCGGCATGAAAGCCTTTGATTCTTTAACTCAAAATAATATTTTAAGACAGCGATTTATAGACTTAATTGAATCAGATTTGGGAAAATCAGTAGGTCAACCTGTGACTCCTCCTGATAGTGCTGACCGATATACGTTAGCTATCTACGTAACCCGCTGTGTGCGAAAGTTAAGAACCTCAAAATTTAATCTAATTGATGATTCAAAGAGTATCAGTACGTTAATCTATTTAGTTAGAGAACTTAAATCTGAAATTGATATGCTAAATATGGATGCCACTGAATTTGAACTTGAAATTGAGAGTCATTTAGACAAACCTAAAATCATCAAGACTGAAGAAAGTCTACACAAAGGATTATCTATTGATTCAATGGAAATAAACGCCCAAAATAATAGTTCTAAAAATGGTGATTTTCAAAGCCTTGTTGACCTTACAGTAGTAGGCCTCAATCAAATTGAAGGATATTTAAGACTAGGCGTTAACCAACGCAGCAATCCAAATCATCACCAAAAGAAAAATCCTCGTCTATTGGTAGATGAGGCTAAACTTTCTTACACTGGTAACAAACACTTTGACGAAATTAGAATGGGTAAGTATTCCCCTGATATTGGGATGGGTTTGAGTAATTCATCAAATATTGAAGGCATGGAAATACTTGGAAAATACCAAAATTATGAATTTCAACTGGGATATTTTGACGGCCTATTTGCCGCAGTAACTTCGCCTATGTTAATGAATCTGCCCGTCACTTTTTATACAATGCAGGAAAGATCACTGTCACAATTAGAAAATTTTAATCAACACTTTCAAAGTAATCGATATCATTCTGGTCTATATTTTGAACATCTAGCTTCCACTTATAAATTAAGAACAGAGTTTGCTGAATTTAGTCAGTCCGGAATTAAATATGGCAGAGTTGATGACCAAAGATCCTTCTCGTTAAGCTTAGATATATTTGCAACAAAAAAACTCCAAATTGGTGGTGCTATGACACATACCGGAGAGAAATTTGAAGCCCGAAATGGACAAAACAGCCTTCGGAACAAAAGTAACTTCGACGCAAAAGATAAAGTACTCCAAGAAGAAGTTCTTAAATCATTATCTAGATACTTCGGTAAAGATATTTACTCAGTACCGGGAACCTCAGATATTAAATTTAAAGTTAACTATCAAGCTACCAATAAAAGTTCTGTAGAATTACACTTCAATCGTCTCTATGACCACACACGATATGAAATTAACAAAAACAATGCTTTTAATCTGGGCACAATTAACTATCTTCAAAAGTTGGATGAAAATTCAGAATTTCTGATATCACTACAAAGCTTAAACTGGGATCGCTTAGGCTCCGCAAGCGAAGGTTTCATGGCCGGACATAGGCGTGAAAACATGCAAAGTCTCCAGAGTGCTTATCGATTACGCTTTTAAAGATTCTTCGTTATTCGCTTCTATCAAAACGCTGAAATTGGCTCAAAGGAGTGAATTTTGTTCTTTGATATGCACTAACAGCCGGCTTTTTTTTTTGAACATCTAAAAGATTTTGTTTGATTTGTTTAGGTATATTTTCAGCTAATTCTTGAAGCTTATGATCCACTTTACGTATAGACTCAAAACAGGCTTTAACCTCCAGTAAATCATTTTGTAACTGTTTATTTCCAACGGTTTCAAAATGCTCCAACAGGTTAATCAAAAATTTTTCACCTGTTTGAACATCAGTTGAAGCTGCCACTTTAGATTCTAATCGATCCAAGCAATCTAAATAGATATTGATAGCTTCTTCCCGCTTTGATAAGACCGAATCTAGAGAATCATAGTCTCTGGCTAAAAGAAGCTTGTGTAATTGCTCGGAAGTATTAAGCCAAGCAAAAGATTTTTCCTTCAAGACCTTCATATAGCTGGAGATATCCATTTACAAAAGATAGCTCAATTATGACTTGAAATAAAGAAAAAGCCGGAGTTAGTGACCCCGGCTTTTTAAAACTTTACGAAACTATTTACATTAAACCGGGTAATTTCATACCGCCAGTTAATGCCGACATAGAAGATTCTTTTTCTTGACTAGCTTTCTTTTGTGCCTCTTGAATAGCAGCAAGAATAACATCTTCTAACATCTCTACATCTTCCGGGTCCACGGCTTCAGGCATTATTTTAATATCAGTAATTTCCATTTTACCGTTAACTACAACCTCCGCCATTCCACCGCCAGCGCTACCCTTGAACACCATGGAATTCAGCTTCTCTTGTTCTTCCATCATGTCTGCCTGCATCTTTTGTGCCTGCTTCATTAATTTACCAAGTTGATCATTCATCTACGTTGATCCCTTTTAACCCTAATCGGACTACTGCTCGATCACGAGAACTAATCGCTCTCTGCCAATCCAAATTCCGTTTGCTTACTTGTGGATCTCGTCCAGCAAGTCGTTGACGAGCTCTGTGTAACGAAGCCTTAGCTCGTTCAACATCGACTTCATCTACAAACTCAATATTAGGCGTAAAAATCTCCAGTAAGTTCCTATGGAAATGAGCAATTCCAGTATATGCAGCTAACTTCGTTTCAGTACCATCTAACTCATGAAAAGTTGCTGCACCCTCACCAAGAATATATGCAATAGAACCATGATCGGGAAGATGTTCTACCCAACCATCTTTAGCCCAAGTATGCACTCGACTCACTTTATACTCTAAAGGAGGTCTACCTGGTGTCACGATTTTGACATCAAATTCTTCAGCAATTGCCATTATTATGCTCCAGCACTCAGTTTTTCAGCTTTTTCCTTAACTGCCTCAATATCGCCAACCAGATAGAAAGCTTCCTCTGGAAGTTCGTCATATTTACCTGACAAAACTTCCTTGAACGATTGAATCGTATCTGCAAGTTTAACGTATGAACCCGGAATACCAGTGAACTGTTCTGCCACATGAAAAGGCTGTGACAGAAACTTTTCTAAACGACGGGCTCGGGATACGATACCTTTATCTTCTTCAGAAAGCTCATCCATACCTAAGATAGCAATAACATCTTGTAACTCTTTGTAACGCTGTAAAATTTGCTGAACACCACGTGCCACTTCATAATGCTCATCACCCACTACCTGCGGGTCTAATACTCTTGAAGTAGACGCTAACGGATCTACTGCCGGATAAATACCCTTCTCAGATATCGCACGACTCAAATTGGTGGTCGCATCTAGATGGGTAAAAGTTGTTGCCGGAGCAGGATCAGTATAATCGTCAGCTGGAACATACACAGCTTGTACGGAAGTGATCGAACCCTTATTGGTAGAAGTAATACGCTCTTGCATCAGACCCATCTCGGTCGCCAGATTCGGTTGGTAACCTACTGCTGACGGCATTCTTCCTAGAAGAGCGGAAACCTCAGAACCAGCCTGCGTAAATCTAAAAATATTATCAACGAAAAGTAGAACGTCTTGTCCCTCTTCATCTCTAAAGTATTCGGCAACAGTCAAGCCCGTTAAACCTACACGAAGTCGCGCCCCAGGTGGTTCATTCATCTGTCCGTAAATTAAGGCGGCCTTATTAATTACACCGGACTCAGTCATTTCTAGATAGAGGTCATTCCCTTCTCTAGATCGTTCTCCCACTCCCGAAAAGACGGAGTATCCTCCGTGCTGAGTCGCAATATTATTGATGAGCTCCATGATAATTACGGTTTTACCAACTCCTGCACCACCGAAGAGACCAATTTTTCCACCCTTCATGTATGGAGCCAACAAATCTACAACCTTAATTCCAGTCTCTAAAACCTCTTTCTGCGTGGAGAGATTTTCATAAGCAGGTACCGGACGGTGAATCGGATATTTCTTTTCTGACTCAACAGCTGGTTTATTATCTATGGGCTCACCTAAAACATTTAATATGCGCCCTAGAACATTAGATCCCACCGGTACTGCGATTGGCTCGCCAGTATTGAGCACATCAACACCTCTGCGTAAACCCTCCGTGCTACTCATTGCAACAGATCGCACAACACCGTCACCTAAGTGCTGAGCCACCTCACAAACTAGTTTTTCATCCGTAGATGGATTCTTTAACTCAAGAGAGGTATATATATCGGGTAGATCCCCCTCGGAAAATTTTACATCGACCACTGGGCCGATTACTGCGACCACTGTTCCTGTTGAAGTTGCCATTCTAAACTCCTATTTATCACTCAAGACTGGCAGCCCCGCCTACGATTTCGGCGATTTCCTGCGTTATGGCTGCTTGACGAGCACGATTTAATTGCAAGGTTAAGGTTGAGATCATCTCTTTAGCGTTCCTGGATGCATTATCCATAGCTACCATACGAGATCCGTATTCAGAAGCTAGGGAATTCAGGTAACAGGAATGTACCTTTCCGCGCATGTATAAATTAAATAATTCTTCCAAAATTTCATCTCGGCTTGGCTCAAAAAAGTAATGAGCACGACCGACCGCTTCACCAGTCTCTTCTGAGACTGTCTGGGAACTTACCGATTCGTTTGCTTTGAAGGGTAAAAACTGTACAGCTAAATTAGTTTTACTACCTGCAGATTTGAAATGAGTGTAAACCAACTCTACAACCCCGAACTCGCCTTTCAGAAAATCTTCCATTAAATTCTTAGCGATTGTTTCAGAAAATTCTCTTTCTGGAAGAGTACCTTCAAGTAGATATTTATTATGAATATCCACATTTTTGAGTCCCAATCCTTCAGCAGCTTTTTTACCTATAGCCACAAATTTGACAGCGTAACCTTCAGCTTCAAGAGCCTCTTTACGCTGCAAACCTAATTTCACAGAGTTAGCATTAAAAGCTCCACACAGAGCTCTCTCACCAGCATAGACTGCAATACAGGCTGTTTTCGAATTATTCGGAACGGTCAACAAATGTGCATGACCTGAACCTGTAAAACGTTCCAGTAGACCTTCTATTCCATGAAAATACGGACTGAAACTATCTAAAGCCATTTGCGCTTTTCTTAGCTTCGCAGCTGAGACAAGCTTCATAGCCTTAGTTATTTTCTCTGTATTTTGTACCGACTTGATTTTGGTACGTATTTCTCTGGACTTCCCTTGACCCATAAATAATCCTTAAGCCTGCTTTGCTATAAAAGCTTCTTTACACTCTTGAATTGCTTGATTCGCTTTCGCCTTCAAATCGTCATCCATTTCTTTCTTATTTTTAACTCCATCAAGCAAATCACCATACTTGGCTTCTAAAACTTGGTGGAAATCCACTTCAAATTCTTGGATTCCAGAAGGCGCTAAATCATCCAAGTATCCATTAGTTACTGCATAGATCGAAAGAACCTGCTTAACCACATCTAATGGTTCGTACTGTCCTTGTTTTAGGATCTCAAGTGTTCTCTCTCCACGAGCCAATTGGCGCTGTGTAGCGTCATCTAGATCGGAGCCGAATTGAGCAAAAGCTGCAAGTTCTCGATATTGAGCTAAATCGAGTCTTAAGGTACCAGCCACCTTTTTCATAGCTTTAATCTGAGCACTACCACCTACACGACTTACCGATAGCCCCACATCAATAGCAGGACGCTGTCCAGAGTTAAATAAATCTACACTCAAATAAATTTGTCCATCGGTGATTGAAATTACATTGGTGGGAATGTATGCAGACACGTCTGATGCCTGAGTTTCAATTATTGGAAGTGCCGTGATAGAACCTGCTCCTTCCGCATCACTCAGTTTAACTGCTCTTTCTAGCAGACGAGAATGAACGTAAAAAACATCACCTGGGTAAGCTTCTCGTCCAGGAGGACGTCGTAGCAACAAAGATAATTCGCGGTAGGCAACAGCATGCTTTGAAAGATCATCATAAACGACCAATACATCAGCATTATCGTCGTACATGAAACCTTCTGCCATTGTCACGCCAGTGTAAGGAGCCATAAAAGTCATTGGAGCAGGGTCGGAACCAGTTGCACAAACTACAATTGTATATTCAAGGGCCCCAGAATCTTGAAGCTTTTGGACTACATTTGCTACAGTCGAAGCTTTCTGACCTATTGCCACATAGATACAAATAACCCCAGTCTCTTTTTGATTAATAATTGTATCAACAGCCACTGCAGTTTTGCCCGTTTGTCTGTCACCGATAATCAATTCCCGCTGTCCTCGACCGATTGGCACCATTGAGTCGATAGCTTTTAATCCAGTTTGAAGAGGCACTTCCACCGGCTGCCGTTCAATTATGCCAGCGGCTATTTTTTCGATTGGACGAGTTTTGCTCGTTTTAATTGGCCCCTTACCATCGATAGGTTGGCCTAATGGATTTACTACTCTCCCTAAGAGATCCTTTCCGACAGGAACAGACATCACCGTACCTGTGGAATTTACCTGGTCTCCTTCACGAATGACTCGGGACTCCCCCATGAGTGCAACACCCACAGAGCCCTGCTCGAGGTTAAGGACCATACCATAAACATCGTTTGGGAATTCTACCAATTCACCAACCATCGCGTTGTCAAGCCCAAATACTGTAGCAATACCATCACCTACAGCAGTTACATGACCGACATCTTTCTGCGCGGCGGAAGTATCAAAATCCGCAATCTGCTTCTTAATTAATTTTGTTATTTCTTCAGGTTTTATCTGCATTTCCTACCACCTTGGGTTTCAGCGAACCCTCATTTTAAGGATTTTATCTTCTAATCTTTCAAGCTGTCCTTGAACGGAATAGTCAAAAACTTTATTACCAGTTTGAACTACGAATCCACCAAGTAAACTCTTTTCTTCTGACCAGCTTATCTCCAATTTTAAGTCAAGCTGTTTCTGCAATCGTTCTTGCAGGTCGCGTCTTTCCACTTCGCCAAGTACTTTCGCACTACGAATAGTAGCCTTTCCACGTTTGATATGTTCATCCGAGATTCTTATGAATTCTTTGAGTATCTTGGGGAGAAGCTCAAAACGTTCAGCATTTAACAATACCTTACAAAAATTAGTACTTGTCTTGCCTATTTTCATCTTCTTTAATATAGAGTCTATACAAGCAAGTTTTTGATCCATACTCACCAGTGGATGTGCAATAGCCGTTCGTAACTCTGACGAAATTCGAACCATCTCAACAACTTCACTCAGCTCCTGAACTGTCTGGTCTATTTGCTTCTCTGCATTAACTAACTCCAGAAGAGAGGCTGCATATTTCTGTACTATAACCCAGTTAGATTTCATATTAACTACCTACCTTCTGGATTACGTTAGAGTCGTAGGCTTGACGAGCCTTAGCTTTCGGATTCTTTGTATGATCATTCTTGAAAGAATGGCTTACTTGTCCGAAAATTTGATTTTTAAGGCTATTAAGCTTTTTGTAATAATAACCCGCTGCATTCTTTTCAACATTGTCGAAAATTCGCATTTCGAGTTCCCTTGCGTCGGTCAGTATTTCCTTCTTAATATTAGCAGCTTGTACAGTAGCTTCTTCAATTAAGCGAGATCGCTCACCTTCAATATTATCAATGGAACGCTGAAGCTCCACCTTACGCTCTTCAAGTTTTCGCTTCTCTGCTTCCTCAGCTGATAGTATCGTCTCTATTTCTGTTAAATTATCTTCCAACATCTTAAAGATGAACGGAAACAAAAATTTATAAATTAGAAACAATAGTGCGAAGAAATTTAACCACCACATAACTGTACTGGCCGTCTTACCCCGCATAACCGCCATGAAATCAGACAACATCGCCATAATTCCACCGCCATTAACCGCAGCTTCTGTTACAGGCTGAGCCACCTCAGGATTTGCATGAAGAGCAATCGTTCCGGAGAGAATCAAGCCCGCGCAGGTAATTATCTGGAATAGTTTCCTTGACATAGCATCACCCATAAATCTTGTTGTCTAGTGCCGCACTAAGTTCCGGCAC
>JAYZAC010000140.1:0-6204 GCA_036339875.1 bacterium
TGCGACGTACTGATGAAGGTGTTGATGTCGAATTTTTAGATAATGAAGGGAATTTGCGCAAAGAACATTACGAATATTTACTGATAACCACAGGTAGACGGCCTAATTTTGACAAACTTCAAATTAACAAAGCCGGGTTGACACTTGATGACAGAGGTGTTCCAGTGTTTGATTCATCGACTATGCAATGCGGTGAATCGCACATATTCATTGCTGGAGATGCTAATGATCAATTACCTTTGCTACATGAAGCTTCTGATGAGGGTCGCATAGCAGGGGCAAATGCAGCACGATTTCCAGAAATTCAAGAAGGTCATCGCCGTTCACCATTGAATGTTGTATTTTGTGATCCTCAGATAGCTATCGCAGGTTTAAGCTACGCCGAAATTCTTGAACAGAAATTTGATTACGTTACAGGGAAGGTTTCTTTTGAAAATCAGGGGCGTAGTCGAGTAATGCTTGTCAATAAAGGCGTCATGCATGTATATGCTGAGAGAAAAACAGGACGTTTCTTAGGTGCAGAAATTTTCGGTCCGCGAGCAGAAAATTTGGGTCATTTACTAAGTTGGTCTCATCAACAGAGATTAACTATACCCCAGATGCTTGATATGGCTTTTTATCATCCTGTAATAGAAGAAGGGCTTCGCACGGCATTACGCGATGCCAACAGTCAGCTAAATAAAAATACTAAATAAGTTTTTTGATATTAGCGGCTGCATCTGAATCTGGAAAATCACGCATTACTTGATCAAAAAGTTGCTGAGCTCTTCTGTCATCGCCTTTTTTGCGAGCAATCATTCCAAGGCTAAATAATGCATTATCAGCTAAAACATTTGATGGATGCTTTTCCATGATTGTAGAAAATCCATTCCAAGCATCTTGCAGAGAATTTTCTATTAAGGACTGTTCAGCTTTAATAAATATTTCTGATGCTGGATCCATTAAATTTTCGAGATCATCTAGTTGGCCTTCTGTCATTGGTACAGCATCTGAATCCGGGTTGAGGATGTTTTCTCGTGAATTGTGTATATGTGCCTATGGCTTCGTTTCTTTTACCAATTACATATCTTGCTTAAATAATTATGTAGGTCCTAATTCCTTACACATTATTTCCTCCAAAATTCGATAAGTTTGCTATAACTTATAAATTCTAATCTACATCATATAGCTGATCAAAAATATGCCGGCGATGGTCATGAAGAATATCATGAAGCAATGGACGCCAGACTGATTTACGTCTGCGGATTTCGATGTGTTGACTAGCTTTCTGAGCAAAGTTAGGTCTAAAGGTTTCTAAGCTTTTCATAATCTGAAAATAACTGGCGCGATTACTTAAATAGGTATTTTCAATTTTGTCCAATAAATGTTCAACGGCTGGATTAAGATCTTCAAGTGCAGAGTTTATTAGTAATTTTCTTTGAGCATCTGGGAGACCCTCTAGGTTAAGCCCAAGTATTATTGACTTGCCTTTGGGGTGATACCGTAAGACACCAGCGCATAATCCGTTGCCATAGTTTAAGTAACACTTTGAATCGTTTTGTACAGGTTTTAACGTATCTACAAATAGTTGATTTTCAGTAATGGTCTTATCGGAGAGTTGTAGCTTAAATTTTTTATATACTAAATCTAAGCTAGAGCTGTGATCTTGTTCGAAATCTGCTCCGAGAATCTTTGTTAAGAATTGAGTACCTTGAAGCCAGTAAGCTAAATCTTGTCCTGTTATAAGTACACTACCACCTTGCCTTAAATATTTTGTTAGTAGCAATTGCTGTTTTTGGTTAACAGTTTTACTTAAGGCATCACCTGATTCCCAGATTAATGTTTGATACGCTTCGATTTCATCGAAAGATTGGGGGCTGCGTAAAAGGTCATATTGTGTTCCGATTTGTTGAAGAGTTTGCGCAATCTGAGATTCTGTATTTTGTTTACTGTTTTGATTAACGACTGCAACAAGAGGCATCACATCAAATTTAAATCGATGATTTTGACTAGACTCTATATGGATTATTGAGGTGCTTATGCTCTTATAGCCTCGAGATGAGATTCTTACAGGATAGATTCCTTCAGGTAAAGCTTCGTTCATAGATTGGGTTACGCCAATAAACTTTTGCCCAAGACCATCTAGAAACTCTACCATGGCGGGAATTCGTCTATTTTTAGCATCATATGCAGCCATATTAAGATTGAGAGTTTTTGATTTTTTTAATTCAATTTTGATATGTAGGTTTTGTTTTGGATTTACAACTATTTTTCTAATTTGGGGGGCAAACCCCTCAGCAGTGAAAGCTACTCTGTAGCTACCTTCCCTTAAATAGAATTCTGTATGACCCATCGAGGAAGTCATAAAATCTTTACTTTCGTCCAATATAAAAATTTTACTGAACCCATCTGCAGGGCCGTCTATTTGAACATTTATTTTGGCTCCTTGTTGAGCTAAAACAGCGGCATCATAAACTTGAGTAATTCCAGCATTACCATTGTAGGAAAAGCTGGTTTGCTTGCTTATTTTCAAGATTTCTTTCCATGGTAGGTTTGAATTTGATTGCCTGATTAAGGCTAGTGAGGCCGTTATTAGTGCAGCAGCAGCATTAGTTCCGCCTGTCAGTCCATAAATGGACCCAGGTAGTAACGATTCTATTTGAACACCAGGTGCTAAAAAATCGGGCTTATCATAACTTACATTCTCCCACTTACTTGGACCCTTAGATGAGAATTTTAGTTCAACTAATTGGCGATTAATAGCACCGACGGCTATCGTATGAGGGAAGGCTCCTGGGCTCAAAATAGAGTCAGTTTTTGGACCATTTTCGCCTGCAGGGAAAACACTGAGAACGTCCATTTTTTTGAGTGCTACTGTTGCATCCCAAAGAGGCTTTTCCGCATCAATAGTAGTTTGTTTGTAGCCCCATGAGTTAGCAATTATTTCAGCGCCATCTTCGGTATTGGGATCCAAGTCTGGATTGGTTATCCACTGCATAGCCTCCAGAATGGTACTGAGTTTAGTTTTATTTTGATGATCAAAAATGTCAGCCACGATGAAGCGAGCCTTAGGGGCCACTCCTAGTGGTCTGCCACTCAAATTATCAGCAGCCATTAATCCTAGAAAATTAGTATCATTGTCTACCACCGTTGAATTGTAATCGTTAGTGCTAAAATCACGGTATATTATTGCTTTGTTGTTGAGGTCAGGATGACTCGAAAAGCCACGGCCAATAAATCCAATACGAAGGTTTTGACCTTTTAATTTCAAGCGATTCCAAGCCTGAGAAATTTGTAGTGTTTTGAGGGCATGAGAAATGGCTTCAGAGTCTTTTATGAAGGAGTTAGATTTTTTGTTTTGATCTATCGAACGAGGTAGGGTCAACTCCCTATTTAAACTAATGTAATTAACATCCGAGCGCGACTGGAGCTGTTGTAATTGATTGAGATCTAAACTAATCAGAATTGAACGATTCAGCCAATAAATCTTTTGAACATTTAGTTTATTTAAGACAACGTCTGTAGAGAACTTCTCTTTGAGCATCTTTAAAGCTTGATTGGGTCGATTCACAAACTTGCGGTTCCACACTGACTTAGTCAATGGACCCCTGAATTGTACAAGAACTTCGCAGTGGCTTACTGTTTTTGAATTAATTAAACTTTGCAGTGAGGGGTCAAGTAATGATTGAGCTGAAGTTTGAAATACACAAAATAGATATAAAAAGATTCGAGCTCGGGTAATATGCATAGGCAATAGACGTTACCCTAAAATGGATGGCTTGGGCAAGTAAACTTACCTAATTCGTATTCACTTAAGGCTTAGATAAAGATTTTTGACGAGCTTCATCTTGAACTAATTGTAAATATTCGCAGTCGGGTGCAGGTTTTGACCAGCCTTTTTTTACAACGTACTCACTACTGCAAACGAAATTTCGTTTACTATTACGTTGAATTAATCTCAGAGGATTATTTTGTGATTCCTCGAGAACAAAACTCAGTTCATCACCTCGAATGATTGTATGTAAGTTTATACCAGCTACCTTTTCAGTCTTAAAGTAAGGAAGTAACTGGTCAATTTTATTTGGTATTTTGTTATGTTTTTTTTCATATTCAGCATATGCTTCGGGAACTTTTTTGAGCTGCTCTGCTAGCATTTCTATAGTTCTTTTTTTTGCATACCAATGACCCACAATTGTGGCGATTGGCGAACCTATACCAATTCCGATAACCAGAATCATTATTAAACGGTTAGTATTTTTTTCAGACAGAATTCCTTGATCGTCGTTTTTAAGATGCTTTTTTTTACCCATAAAATGAAATCCATTATGTTGCGTAGGCTGGATATAATAGGCACTTAAGCTTGGTAGTCAAGAAAAAGAGTTTGCAAAAAGTAAGACCTCTCCGCATGCAGAGAGGCCTAGGCGTATGTGTAGCACCAGCACGACGCCGGTAGCATAAGGGTGCCTTCTACGAAGGGACCCTAGGTTGGACGAAATGCGGTGTGCCGGTTTCCATGAAGGGAATCGGGTTCCCGGTGTCGTCCTGGTGCTTTTATCACTTACTTTAAAGCTCAGTGCATAAAGTGGACTGCGCTTCATTTAAAATTATCGGCGGAGCTTTCGGTCCACATTAACACTTTTTTATTGACGAGATATTTTGTTGGCAATTATTATGTCGAACCGTGATCATCGCTAGATTTACGGAGATTATTCTTACACAAATATCCATCACAACTTTAATATTGAAATAATTTGAAGTCCTAGGGGGAAGGTCTTCCTTAGTTACCTGTGCTTCGTAAAGTTTAGAAATAAGGTTTTAAAAAACTGACAAAAATATGTGTTCTTAATTAGGAGAGTTAATAATGAGTGAAACACTAACATCAGAATTATTTGGTAGTTTGACGTTTAACGATACAGTTATGCGTGAAAAATTACCTCGTGACGTATATCGTCAACTGAAGGCTACTGTGCATGAAGGTAAATCGTTAGATCGAAACCTAGCGGATACGATTGCACATGGAATCAAAGAGTGGGCCCTTGAAATGGGTGTAACTCACTATTGTCATTGGTTTCAGCCACTAACAGGATCGACTGCAGAAAAACATGATAGTTTGTTGGATATCGAAGATGGTCAAGCTATCGAAAGATTTTCTGGTGGACAGTTGGTACAGGGTGAACCCGATGCATCGAGTTTTCCGAGTGGCGGAATTAGGTCAACTTTTGAGGCTCGTGGGTACACTGCATGGGATCCATCCTCACCAATTTTTATTGTACAAGCTAAAAAGGCTAGAATTCTTGCGATTCCCTCAGTCTTCATGTCATATACCGGTGAGGCGTTAGATAAAAAGACTCCACTTTTGCGTTCGATGAGTGTAATTGGTAAATATGCGAAAGAGGCACTTGAGTTATTTGGTCAAAAGGTAGATTGGGTACGCCCTACTTTAGGTTGTGAACAAGAGTATTTTTTGATTCCTAAAGATAAATTTGACGAGCGTATGGATTTAAAACTGTGTGATCGAACTGTTTTAGGAGCTTCAAGTCCTAAAGATCAGCAGCTTGATGATCATTATTTTGGCCAAGTACCTTATAAAGTGCGTGATTTCATGCATGCACTTGATATTGAATTAGTAAAACTGGGTATTCCGGCCAAAACTCGTCACAATGAAGTGGCTCCTAGTCAATATGAAATCGCTTGTATTTACAATTTGAGTAGTATTACTGCTGATCAAAATCAACTATTGATGCAGGTTATTAAAGAAGTAGCTCGAGAGCATGACTTCGAGGCAATTTTCCATGAGAAGCCTTTTGCTAAAATTAATGGTAATGGTAAGCACTGTAATTGGTCTTTGGCTGATTCCGAAGGTAACAATCTTCTAGACCCAACTAAAAATCCACGCGAAGCGTTGTCATTTCAATTCTTCTGTACAGCAGTTATGCAGGGTGTTCATCAGTATGAAGCACTGTTGCGTTCAAGCATTGCAAGCCCTGGTAATGATCATCGATTGGGTGCTAATGAAGCTCCACCCGCAATTATTTCAGTTTACTTAGGAAGCGAATTGACTAAGGTAGTTAATGAAATAGCAGAGGGTAAGACAGGTTCTGATAAAGATTTAGCAGGTTTGGATACAGGCGTAAGTACTGTATTTGATATCGAGAAAGATAATACTGATAGAAATAGAACTTCTCCATTTGCCTTCACAGGTAATAAGTTCGAATTCCGCGCTGT
>JAYZAC010000141.1:0-6287 GCA_036339875.1 bacterium
GGCAGGGCAATTAGATAAGACAGGTACAGGGTTTCTATAGCATTAAAAGCTACGCTTCAATGAGATCCGTTGAACGGACCCCAAATCTTGATCATTATATGCATAATCGAAGGACCACTCATTCAATTTAGCGGAGGCCCCCACGGTAAAATCGCCTTCATTATTGCCTAGGCGTAGGCCATATTTATCCTTAAACCATTTTTCAGCGCCAAGTCTGACATCCGTTTTTTCACTCTCTCTTTTGACTACATCCGCAACCAGTTGAATTCCGCTCTTCAATTTCACTGCACCGCCAATCGTAGTCGTCATAGGAACCTCATCTCGTCGACCTGTGGACCAATCCAAAGAGGAAAACATATTTCGCATGCTGATACCAAATTGCGCCTTCTCAGAAAAATCATAATGTAATCCAAAATCAACTCCATATCCATCTGCATCGGCATTGAAGAGCTCTTGGCGTAAGAATCTTGTAGTGCCACCGAAAAAAAGTTTGTCACAAATCTGTTTTGCGGCACTAAATGAAATAAAACTTTCCGCATCTTCAAAGTAAGAGAAAATCTGTACTGGAGCTACTGTCCTCCCAGGATCAGTGGCATTAACAACGGCATTTCCAGCTAATGTATCTCCAACTAAAATTGGATCATCCAGTCGGCCATTACCATCTACATCAAAATTATGTATCCTAGTTTCAGGAATACCGTCTACACTGAAACGATGATAAGCTGCTCCCAATACCCAACCGCGTTCACCTAAAGGCATCGCATAAGAAAAACTGTTGTAATTTCGATCCAACGATAAAGAAGTATGCATCGCTGCAACTTCACGACCTTTAACATTTGTCAGTCCAGCTGGATTCCAATAGGTTGCATTAACATCGCGACTCACTGTTGAGCCTGCCCCACCCATTCCCAAGATACGTGCATCAACACCTAATTTAAGATAGGCCGCGGCTTGGCCCGCGGAATTACCTGCTGCAAATCCAGTCGAAAAAGCCAGTGCTAAAAGGCTACCGCTTATAACAACTTTCATAGGTTTCATGTTTTATGCTCCTGCGATTTATATCTTTAATATTAACTACGTGTGTGCATTTCTATAAATTGATTAATTAGGCTCCACCACCACTGACGATATTACCCGTTCTAAATACTCCGGTACCATTATTGGTTGCAGTAAATTGAACGGTACCTTCTGCCGGTTGCACGGGGTCGGGCGAACCTACAGCTGGACATACATATTGAGTGACTACTACCGTTAGCGCCTGATTTGTATTTGTAGGAACTCCGTCAATTGAAAAAGTACCCTGTGTTCCCGCCGGACAAATCTGAGCTCCACCTGTAACTCCGCCCTCTAATCCAGCTTCTGTTATTACAGCGGGTAATCGTGTATCTGGATTAGTAACCGAACCCACTATGGTAACCGTCTCAGGCACCAAAGGTGGTATATCCACTCGGACTGAACCTGCGGTTGGACCGAGAACGTTATTAACCACTTGATCGAAAAATCCTAATAATTTAATGCGAATAGTATAAGATCTAGAATTTTGATCAGTACGCACAGGCACCTGAGCAGAAAAAGCTCCTGAAGCTCCATCTAATTCTAGACCCAGTAGACTACGTGGAATACCATCTATAGTTATTTCCGCATTAGCTAAATCGTAAAGACTTCTAAATTTTGATAGCTCAATTGTACCTTCGATAGTCCCCCTGATCGGAGTCATTCGGACTGTTGTTTCTACGGTTTGGCCAGCTAAAGCTATAACTGTATCAGTCTTTCTATCATATCCATCTGCATTAACTGTTACCGTTCGATCCTGTCCGGGCACACCACTATCGCTTACTCTAATTGGAATAGTAAGTACATATTGTCCATTCGAGCCATTGGAAGTCGACGCTTCCCCTACCGTGACAGTTGCGCCATTCACTGGCTCACCAGTTACTTCATCTATTAAATTTACAATTACCTGCCCATCACCCTCGGGAGCCAATTGCTTGAGAGTTATATCTGGGGCCGTAATTGTAGAACCTGTATCAACATATAAGATGGTAGGACCTTCTCCGATTGCACTTTGGGTTCTTGAACTTCCCTTCTCCGTGGTTATGGGTTCAAATCCATCTTTGGTGAACCCAACCCGGTATTTACCGATCGGAAGATCAGGAATAACATACTGTCCATTTCCATCTGAAACTGACGTACGGACCCTTTCAGGCTCACCATCAAATACGGCTACAACACTTACTCCCGCCTCTGGTGTCTTAGTCAGAGCACCACCTGATCGATTAGTAAAAACTTGACCTCTAATCGAACCATTGGAAGTTCCAGCATCTCCACAGCCAGTAATCATAAGGACTAAGGCAAATATCTGAATCCATATCGCTAATCTATATTGTTGCTTCTTTGTTTCATCCATGGGTTACTCCCGTTGCGCAGCTCTACAGCGAGCAGACTCCGTGCAATTCTTAAAAGTTTTCGGCAGCTTTTGTTAGGCCCGTTATAGATCTGACAATTTTTTTAATTAATAGAATATTTTTGTTGATTCTCATTCCTTAGTTTCTTCGGCAAGCAGTTCAACCTTAAGTATATTTCGTGATAGATTAGTTGGCCGAGTTTCATATGCGATTCGCCATCATTTGTATTTTTTGTTTTCAATTACTTTTTTTAAGTCTGCAAGGACTTAGTGTTTACTTGCTATTCACTCCTCAATTTGTACCCCACTATGTAGTGCTGACGCAAACAGAAGTCATTCAACGTCAGAATGAAGACCTGCAATACTTCAGGCAATGGGGTGATCCAGATGGCAATAGCTATGAAAGACTCGAAGCAATGCGTCAGGAACAATTAAGACAGTTACAAGCAACTCGAGATTTACATCCCGCAGTTAGCACGTCTAAAGAAGAAAACAAAACTTTAGCTCCACCGCCCACCTCAATACACCAAGCAATCAAGCTTTTTATACTATGTTATTTCAACTTCAGTCCTCAAATTGGCATCCTTTGGTTTAGGACCGAATTGAGCGTACCAACTTGGCTTAGAATTATCTACTGGATCCCTCCACTTATGATCCCATTTTTCCTACTAGCTAAGTTCCGAGAAATGCTTTTTTCCTCTAAGAACAAATTTGAAAAATTCCTATACTTGCAAAACAGTAATCCAAAAAAAGCGTACGAGTTTTGGAAGCAGCAAGGCATAGAAGCGCAGTTTAAACTTCAAAAAAGAAGGTGGAAACGTAATTGGTTTACGAAATTGGTTAAATTAGAGCAATTTGAAGATGCCATCAGTTGGGGAACTTATTTACTTAATGAGGATAGAAAGGATTTAAGATTTCGACGCTTATTCTGTGAAAAGATTCTAATCCCATTAAACATTATCGATCTAAAGTATGCTTGGATTATGCATTGGTACCTCGAAGCCACAAAGAGTGAAGTACTTGCGGAGAAACTCTGGATAAAAGCTCTTAAAAATCAAAAAATCGAAAAATTGGATCCTGAAGTTTATAAGATGGTTAAAACGATCGAAGAAATTATACCGAGAGATGAAATCACGGAATTTGTAAAACATCATGGTGCTGTATTGAAAGGACCTGATGGCGACTCTTCGCTTTCTACAACTATTTGAACACCTATCTTTTAAACAACATCTAAAAGCCGTATCTGAACTTCTTGACTTTTGAAATAATTATAATTCAATTCAGATATTAAACCCGTAGCTTCTGATAATTGATCCTGTAAATAACCTAAATGAAAACCGATGCCCTTGAAGGTAACTCCTAAACTTCCTTGCAGTAAGAAGGAAAGATCACGACCTCCTGGGCCTACACGCCTAGAACGCAGAACATTGAAATCTGTTATCTTGAAAATGGGTCGTGGAAACTTCTCACCATATGGTCCAAGATCCTCCAGATAAGTCACTAACTTCTCATTAATATCTCCGCAGGTAATACAACCATGATAGTATTTCGCTGACTGAGTCAACTCATATGATAATTCCAATTTATCAAACTGTCTCAGAAAATCTTCTAATTTATTCCTTTCTATAATACATCCGGCAGCTTCCGCATGACCGCCAAAACGCGTAAAGTAATCTTGAAGTACTTGCATAGTGGTAAACCAGTTAAATCCACTACGAGCTCTTGCTGAGCCACTTAATTGCCCATTTGGATCATCACCCAAAACTAGCACAGCAATCAGTTGATCCTCGGATTCGAGAAAATAACTCGCTAAAAGTCCGAATAAACCCTTTTCCGTACTTTGAGAATTAATTATCAAAACGCGCCTATCTTGCACGTAGTACTTAATAAGTTTTTGACTCTCTTTCAATGCAGCTAATCTAGATTTTCGCTCAGAATTTAAAAAGTCTAGATAGCGACCCTTCTGGATAACATCTTCTACTTTGACAGAAGTTAAGAAATCAAAAGCATGAATACCAGATTCTAATCTTGATGCTGCATTAATTCTCGGTGCCATCTGAAAACCAATATGCTCGGCAGTAAAGGGCTCATTCAATTCAATGTTACGTAATTTGGCTGACCAGTATTTTTTGATAAATGGCAATCGCGATTTCGCCATATTTTTTAAGCCCCAATCTACTAAAACTCTATTCTCACCAATGAGTGGCATTACATCTGCAACGGTTCCGATTGCAACATAATCTATACAACTCTCCATCGTAGAATTATATTCGTCAGACTCTTCCCCAAAACGAAAACTAAGTAGAGCTTGAATAAATTTATAAGCCACACCTGCACCACTTAAATGCTCGAAAGGATAATTTCCTAGACGGGGATTTATTACGGCTTCAGCATTCAAAAGTTCATTTTTTCCCATATGATGGTCTGTCACAACTACATCTATTCCCAGAGATTTTGCATGATCAACCTCAGTATGATTCCCCATACCGCAGTCTGCCGTGATGATTAATTTAACACCTTGAGAATGAAACTTATCGATAGCTTCTAAATTTAATCCATGACCCTCAGTAAAACGATTCGGTATGTAAACCAGAGGTTTATCCTTAAGACCTGCCTTTCTAACTCCCCAATAGAGAATACTCGCACCCGTGACACCATCTACATCAAAATCACCGAAAATTATTATCTTAGATCCATTATCAATATATTCAGAAACCTTCTGAACTGCATGATGCATACCATCCAACAAAAAAGGGTCATGCAATTGACTAGTCGACTTAGTAATAAAATCAGAAAGGTTGTCTTTCGATAAAGTCTGAATTTGTCCTACATATTTAGCTAAAATTGTTGGCAACCCATAACTAAGAGCAAGTTCAAATAATTCAGCACAAACAGGAGTCTCGTCTTGAGTCCATTTAGACATTATTTATAGCTTCCCTCTCAACTAATTCAGCTTTGAATGAATGAGATGAAGAATGGATTAGACGAACTTTTTGAATTGTGCCAACGAGATCACTACCACCTTCAAAGAACACTGGAAAATTACCAGTAGATCGTGCTTTTAAAAAATCTTTACCGCGACGAGCTCTTCCTTCCACAAGAACTTCAACAGTATCTCCCAGGCGCTCCTGATAAATAGTTGACTGAAGATCCATCTGTAAATCAATCATCTGCTGAAGTCTTTTCTTCCTTATCTCCATTGGTACGGAATCTAGCATTGCTGTAGCTACAGTATTCTTGCGCTCAGAATAAAAAAACATGAAAGCAGTCTCGAATCTGACCTTTTTCATTAAATCTAAACTGTCGTTAAAATCATCTTCGGTTTCACCAGGAAAACCGCAAATCATATCCGTAGATATACATACTTTTGGAATTTTAGTACGGATCGTAGCTATTAAATCCAAATACTTTGATACCGTATATCCACGCTTCATAGACTTTAGAATTTTATCACTTCCGGATTGGGCAGGAATGTGGATGAATGGACATAAGTTATCATATCGAGACATAACATCTATGATCCTCAAATCGAATAATACTGGATGTGAAGTTAGAAACCTAAACCAAGTATCGGGATATCGCAAAGCTAAAGATTCTAATAAATCAGCAAAACGAGTTTTTTCCCAGCGATAGGAATTAATTGTTTGTCCAAGCAAAGTAACCTCTCTGACTCCACTTTTGACTAGAGAGTCAACCTTACTATGAAGTTTTTCTGGAGAATGGTTTATTTCACGACCCTTAACGGCAGGTACAATACAGTATGTACAGTTGAAATTACATCCAGTTTGAATTGGTAAATACGACTTAAACAAATTGTCTTTTGCCTCATGTACATACTCATAGGATTCGTAACTATCAAAGGACCTATTAGTCACTTGTTCTA
>JAYZAC010000142.1:0-5612 GCA_036339875.1 bacterium
CGGTAGAATACATCTAGTCTTTCTTTGAGTGCTAGCTGTTCAATAACGACATTACAGTGTTTTCCATATAGCTCACGAGCCTTATCTCCTTGATCTCCCTTATTGTCTAAAAACGGGCCAAGTTTTTCGCATTTTGTAAGAAGTTTGATAATTCTGTCTTCTTCCGGAGTAGGTATTGCTCTGGGTTCTTCTGCGACTTTGACTGCATCAGAGTAAGTCTGATTGTTTGATATTTCGGATTGAATATCTGTAGAACTTTTATTTACAGAATGATTCGCAAATGGATTATTAGCTTCACTTTGATGTTTTCCTGAGTAAAATGGATTAGCGCTAGAATTATTCAATGGCTCTACGGGATATGATTGCTTTACATCTTGGTTTCCATTGAAACTAGTGTGTTTTTTTTGACTCATGCTTTGCAGCTTAGCTCTAATTCTTTGAAGTCTTTTAAGACCAGCGCCTCTTTCAAAGCGACTGTCTGCAGACGGTACTGAATTTTGTTCATAGTTGTAAGAAGGTTGATATTGAGTCGGGGTAAAACGATTGGCTGGATTCAATTGTAAAATACTTAGACCGACTAGAATTGTGATTAACTTCGTTTTCATACTTACCTCCACGATTTTCCTTTCGGTTGACAAAGTATGTGAAATAAGACGGCCTCAAAATCTAGAGATAAATCTACACTCTCCTCATACATTTTATTACCAATTAGAGTGTATAATGTCCTAAATCCTGTTGACGAACTACTTTGGTACAAATTAGACCTTTGTAGTAGCATGTTATTCTAGATTTTTTAAGGAGAATTTATGTCAGAAGTGACTGTATATAGTGAAATTACACCTAATCCAAACACTTTGAAGTTTTTAGTAAGTAATCAAATAGTTGAAAGAACATATGACTTCATAAGTAAAGAAGAGGCCCAAGAGCGGTCACCATTGGCTCTCAAGTTGTTTATGATAAATGATGTAGAAGGTGTTTATCTCGGTAAAAACTTTGTGACAGTAACCAAGGGTGCAGATGTAGATTGGGTGAAAATCGAAGATAAAATTTGCGATCTGATCGAAGATCACTTGAAGCAGGGTGACCCAGTGGTGCTTGAGGATAAAACTCCGGCTAAACCTGCAAAAGAATACGAAGGTGTTGAAAAGCAGATTAATGATATTATCGAAGAAGAGGTTCGCCCAGCAGTGGCCATGGATGGTGGTGACATTGTATATAAAGGCTTTGAAGATGGCATTGTATATTTGCAAATGATGGGAGCTTGCGCGGGTTGTCCTAGTTCTACAATGACACTTAAAATGGGTATTGAGATGCGTTTGAAAGAGGCAATTCCAGAAGTGAAAGAGGTGGTTAATGTGTGATTGTCCAAAAGCAGATGGCGCATTAAGCAAAGCAGAACTTGATTCCTACTGTAAAAAGATTAAATCCGCTCCTCGTGTAATTTTTCATCGTTACTCTCATTTGGACGACGCTGCTTGTCAATGGTTTCTGAGAGAAGTGGCTCAAATTAACGGAGAATTTGTATTCCTACCCAACGATGCCATTGAAATCAATCAAGAAGAAGGTGAAATTGGTCTTGATGTTATTGCTCCCGGTGCAGTGAAAGGCTATCAACATTCAGATGGAAGTTACTCTTCGGCTTTCAGATTTGTTGTTGAGGTTTTTTTTCCAGACGATTGCAATGAAAAAAGGGCTCTAGAGCCGCTGGTAAAATGGGTCGACGGAGATGATAATACTGGTTCAGCCACCAAAGCTATTTTAGGTGCAGAGCATGATCTTATCGAGATAGTGGGTTTAACGAATCAATTTCATGCTTATAAATCTCTTTATGAATCGCATGGAGATGCCATTATAAATCAACGTTATGGAGAGCAAGTTCTGACTCCCATTTATCTGCATCAGTTAAAGTATGAAGAAGCATGTCAAACCGTTGTTAACAATTGTAATATTTACCAAGACGGAGTGGTTGGGGTATGCCTAGGTCATGTCCCAAGGGTTGCCCAAGGCTATCCACAGAAAATCCTTTCGGAGCAAGCAAAAGATTTAGATGGCCGAAAACCTGTTATATTTTTGTACCGAGATCCGAAGATGGGTCTAGGTATGATTCGGATGATAGACGATTTACGATTGGATGAACCTGAGTTGCAGAAATTTATGTCTCAATTTAATGGTGCTGAGTGGTTCTTTCACCCGGGTGGATTTATGGCCGCTTGTGGTTCTGGTACTACACCGAGAAATCCTGATACAATACCCGTGCCAACAAATGAATTGATTCAAGCTTTGAATAATATATATGGAGACTAATTGGCTCTTTACGACTATAAATGTAATTCGTGTAACGGTGTCTTTGAGGTGAGTCACGCAATGAATTATGACGGTTCTGTCAGCTGTGTTTATTGCGACTCCAATCATACCTACAAGCTAATGGGTGCCTGCAGATTCAATACTGGAAATGATTTGGGTCCGACTGCATCGCATCTTATGAGTGAGCAACGAAAAAATACTGAAGAAGAACGAGGTCGAGTGGCAACTGCGTTGGGTAAAATGAAACCGAAGCCTCAAGATTCTTGTCAAGAGCCCGTGCATGCAGGATGCGTTCATCATACAAGGATTGAATTGGAAGAGCGCTATGGAAAAATATTCCCCACTAAAACTTAGAATTCCGGAATTCTTATCTCATCATTTTTAATCCCATGACTTATCGAGATCTTCTTGCAAAAGTTTCGATACTTCTTTTTGTACGAGATCTTGGACTTCTTGGGTTACTTTCATTGACAAGGGAATCAGAGTTTCTGCACTAAGAGTATGAGTTTGGTTAACCATGGATTTACTTACTCGAAGAAATTTCTTACCTAGCGTACTGGAATAAAATTTAACTAGCGACTCTAGTTCGGATCTTGTGTAATGTTCCGAATACACCTTAGCGTTGATGTCTTTAACCACCTTGTGCATTGAAATATGTTTCGCAAAACTCGAGGCTATCTGTTGGTTCATTTTTGATTCGATCTTTTGATATGCTCTTATTAAATGCGATTTGTCCCCAGAGCCCGTTTCTTGTAATAATTCCTCAAAAATCGCATTATTGGACAAGGCAAGGCTTGATTGGATTTTAAGCAACAGGTCTTTGCGTAAATTTTCTGTATCTCGAGGATCAATAATTAGTTCAACTAGCTTTTCAACAGTTTTTTGTTTAGGAGTTTTATATTCAACTGACTTGTCCGCAATAATTGAGACAACAAATAAATGAAAGAAAATAAGGGCACGTAACGCTTGCATCAGTCGGATTATACAAGACCTACGAATTCATTTAAATAAACTGATTACTTAGAAGTGAATTGTACCCACTGTAATTGTCCAAATCACAAAAAATTTAGGACAAATTATGTATATATTCGTACTATTTTGTATGAAATTAAAAGTTGAAAAATGTAAAAAAAAGTTTAATTAGCGCAACTTTAATCGGTATGAACCGTAGTTTGTTGGGGATATCATTTATGTTTTTTTACAGGGTTGTGGCCAATACTCTCATATTTAGCCTTCTACTACAGCTTTGTTTACCTTGGACAAGTTTGTTCGCCAAGGAATTAACCGACAAAGAAAACAAGCCAAAGGGCTACAAATACTTTAGTCAAATAAATGATCGTATATTTCGTAATTTAAAGCCGAAGAAGGATAAAAATCTTACACCTGATCAACTCCAAGAAATTATTGATTCATCCACTACGGAAACGTTCGTAGGTAATCCGATTTTACGAGTTGAAAATTCTAATATTTTACGGCCTATCAAACAAATTGGATTAAGAGTTCTTGATGGAGAAATTGGTATTGTGCGTACCTTTCTTTCCTACGAAGCAGCTAAATTCTTGAAAGAGTCTTTGACCGGTAAAAGGGTCAATAATGCAATGGGAACTGCTCGCAAGGTAGTGCGTTCAATGACACCAAGGGAGTTGAAAGGAGTTAATGGTGCTATAAATAAAATGACAATAGGTTCCCAAATTAAAAAAGCGCTTAGGACTGCACCCAAAGGTGTTCGAAGTTTTGTAAGGAATGAGGCTAACTTTGCACTAATGGCAGTGATTGGATCATTAATTCATATGGGTATTTATGACGGCCTCGATGTCAGTACCATGAAAGACAATATACTGGCTTTAGACCCCTTACAGTACAATACCACAGTGAGTCATGGGGTGCTCCCTAACTTCTTAGGCGGAGTTGCTTCGAGACAATTTTTTACTCTTTTCAATAATAAATTCGATTTGATCTATGACCGTATGCTTCATTCTCGAAGTTTTGGTGGCTATTTGCTGAAGCGTATGGATACCAGTGCAGATGTCATCGGTCGTAAAATCTTTAAAGCAACGCGTTTAGGAATCGAGACAGAAAGCGGCGAGAGTCTCGCAAAACGCTTAGGGTTAGTCGGAGTAGGCGAGGGTACACAATTTACTCTGAAGGGCTTTCTTCGGTCAATGTCCACTGGAATTGCATTTGGTATAGGCGCTAAGTTAGCTGTAGATAGTATTGTAGTTGGAGCAAGGGGTTATGTTGATACTTCTGTTATTGGAGGAAACAGAAATAAGAAAATTTTACGGCCCGAGTTCAACTCGTTTGCGTATCAAAGATCTCAATCCAAAATAAAAAATTGGATCAAAGAGCGAAAATTTGCACTGATGGATTTGTTTGATGGGTATCGGAAGACTCCTTTGACTAATATTGTGTCGGCTGCTTCTGGCATGATAGGCGGTTACTTTGGGTCGGTAATCGCGGGTTCTGTCTTGGTTGGGGGAGGATTACCAGCAATCGTTGGTGGTGTGATGATTGCCTCATTATTCGCAGGAATAGGTTCATTCTTGGGCCAATGGGGAACTCTAAAGTTTGAACGTGGCAAGCATATGAAGGGTGTTCGACGCCAATTAATTGAGCGTCGATTATACAAAGCGATACTCAAAATGAATGTTTACTCTTCAGGAGAGATCACTAAGGATAAGGCTAGAAAATTAGCAAAGTCTCGCAGCCAAGATATGTACAAGAGAGAAAGCTTTGGCCAAGTCTACAGTCGCATGTTTTTAGTGGAAAAATTCGATAAAATCCAGCTAGTCAAAAACGGGGAACTGTATACTCTAAAGGTGTCTGAGGAACATGGAGAGGCTCTGAACATAGAGGCCCATATTCGCTACGATTTCATAAATCTTGATGGTGATCAAGCCGTGTGGGACATGGTAACTAATGAGATCTACAACTTGGGAAATATCCAAGAAAACAGTGGGTTTTCAGTAATTTTCGTTACTGATAATGAAAATGTGATCATGGGTGATGGAACTTTAGATTCAGTTAAGGGGAGTGAGTTTAGGGTACTTAGCAATGGTTTGATAATGACTCTATCAGACTTTGACAGGAAGCGTTGGGTCATACGCGGTCAAAATGTTAACACAGATGTGTTCCTTAGAAATCGATTAGAAAGATATACGTGGGATTATGACCGCGAGACTTTTGTTTTAGCTAATGGATTGAAATTAAGTTCATCGCATCCTCTCAATGAGTTCAGAAAATTTTTTGATGATCAAAGTTCAGAGTCAAATTCAGTGAAAGCATTGAAAACGCATCTAGAACTAAGA
>JAYZAC010000143.1:0-39961 GCA_036339875.1 bacterium
ACAGGCGAGGGATTAACATCTGCGCGCACTTTCACCCGACAGCGTAGATGTGTACTCAAAGGGCACTTTCGGATTACTTAGGGTCTTTTATGAGAATAGCGATTGCGTCTGATCACGGTGGTTACCGTATGAAAAATATTCTCAAACAGTATTTGGCTACCGAATTAGCAATAGAGGTAATTGATGATTTTGGCCCCTACGATTCCAACAGTGTTGATTATCCAGATTTTGCTGTGATGGTTGCTCGGTCTGTTGCTAATGGAAGTTACGACATTGGTATTATGTTAGACGGTGTTGGAATTGGTTCAACAATGGCAGCTAACAAAATACCAGGAGTCCTTTGTGCTAACTGCTGGGATGATTTTACTGCCAACAATGCTCGTGAGCATAACCATGCAAACATGCTTTGCATAGGTGCGCAAATTATTGGAGATAGCTTAGCTAAAACTATTGTAAAGAAATTTATAGAAACTGAGCCAGCAACTGGCCGGCATTCTGCTAGAGTTAGTAAAATAAAAGCTTTGGAGCCCGCCTTGTAAGGTGCTTGTGATATGATTTTAGCTAAAGTTTGCGGTAATGTAGTGGCTACACATATTGAGCCGGGTTTTCATTCGGTACCACTCAGATTCGTAGTAAAAGTTTTCGACCTTAATGATTCGGAAACAGTAGGAGAACCTTTCATTGCGATAGACAGAATAGGCGTTTGTGATGGAGAATTCGTTTTATTAGAGACGGCAATGGAATCGGGACTTGGTATGTCTCGTCGATGTGGTGCTGATGCGGCTATAATTGCAATAGTAGACAAAATCTAAGTCAGAGGTAATTGTGTTAAGAGTAAGGGTTTCTGGTGCGTTAGTTAGGAATGGTGACTTGCTGTTAATCGAACATACCAAGAATTCTGAAATTTACTATTTGTTACCGGGGGGAGGAGCTGAGGGCTTTGAAGATCTTAAAACTTCTCTAAAACGTGAATTCCTTGAAGAGTTGGGAATGAATGTGATCGTGGGCGAGGTATTGCAATTGGCTCAAAATATTGCACCTGATGGAAGTAGAAACATATTTCACGTAATTTTTTCTGTTAGCAGTAATGACGATCCTAAAATAAATGAATTTGGTGGGCGTATTACCGGATTCAGATGGCTTGATACTAGTGAGCAGAGTGCCTATCAAGAGCTTGTGTTCTATCCTCCGGTGCTCGAACATCTTCTTGAATTGCTAAATAATAGCTCATATAATGGAATAGAAATGCTAATGCCGGGTTGGCAAGATTAATAGGTAGAAAAGGTAAACTATTGAGAGTAAAATTCTGGGGATGTAACGGCTCAATAGCCTCGCCATGTGATTCTGAGCAGATTGAATCTAAAATTAAGCACGTTCTAAAATTAGCTAAGCCTGATGATATAGCTAATGAGCAATCTATTGAAAATTTTCTCGATTCGCTACCGCATGGCTGTAAAGGTACATACAAAGGCAATACCTCATGTGTTCAGGTTACAACCGATTCAGGAGTAAATATTGTATTTGATAGTGGTACTGGAATCCGTAAAATGGCATTGGAATTGATGGCATCTCCTTTGGGTAAAGGACAAGGTGAACTCCACATTTTTTACTCTCATCTGCACTGGGATCATATTCAAGGTTTTCCTTTTTTCGTTCCCGCTTATATACCCGGAAATAAGATACATATTTACGGGGTCATTAAAGAACTCGAGGAAAAATTTAGAGGGCAAATGACGCACCCTTACTTTCCAGTTCCATTTGATGGACTGGGTGCGGATATCGAGTTTCATGAATTACAGGAAGGAGAGGAAGTGACTATCAATCAGTCAGTTAAAGTGAACTCTGAAAAATTGTATCATCCTCAGGTTTCACATGCTTATTCCGTAGAAGAGAGTGGAAAAAAAGCTGTGTATATGACTGATAGTGAGTTTCATATGACTAATATGCAACTCATTCAAAATGCGGTCAATCTTTGTAAAGATGCTGATTTATTTGTTTTCGACTGTCAATTCACATTTCAAGATGCTATCAGCAAGATTGATTGGGGTCACTCAAGCGTTTTTACGGGTATAGATATTGCGACATCTGCGAACGCTAAGTCCTTATATTTGTTTCATCATGAGCCAGCATATGATGACTTCAAAATCGAAAAGATTATTGATGAGGCGATCAAGTATCAGAATGCAGCAGGTAACCCAAATCTTATTGTGCAAGGTGCTTACGATGGTCTTACAGTAGATCTTTAAGTTTTCACTAGTAGCTCTATTTAACTAGTCCTTGAGGTTTTCTAGGAATTGTAGGATTCCATTGCCAGCTCTATTGAGCCATATATGCCAATTAAGTCTGTTATTCCCATAAGTTCGAAAATACTTCCAACCTCACTACTCAAACCCGCTAAACAAAGGTTACCATTTTTCTTTTTAACGCTTTTTTGAAAAGATAAAATTAATCCCACGTAGGTGGAGATTATGAAACTAACTTCACTAAGATCTAAAATGATATTGTAATTTTCTAGATCAAATTCTTTATTGAAGACTTCACGAAAAGCTTCTAAAGAGTGAATATCTAGTCTACCTTCAAAAGCAAGTGACACGATTCTATCTGAAACTTGTTTACGATATATCTGTATTCTGGAGCCCATAAATTAAAAATATATTTTCCTGTGTAAGGTTTGTTAAATCTTAGTTCTCAATCCTCAAGAAGTAGTGGACAGATTTAATAATATTCCGAAACACCATTCTTAACTAACAACAGAACATGTTCTTTATCTGAGATTGTTAATCAATTCCAGACGAAGGTATCAAAGTTAAAATTCTGCTAATGCTTCCGCATCACTATTGTAAATATTAAGTATGGTTGTTAGCTGTAAAAGGTCAAAAATTCCATAAACTTCTTCAGTTAATGAACTAAATTTTAGGTCACCACCTGCTGATTGTGCCTTCTTGTAATTTGACATGATTACCCCTAAGTGAGTAGACACAATGAAATTTACTTGGGACATATTCAGAACAATTTTGAAATTTCCTGCATCAAATTCGTCGGCAAAAACATTCTTAAAATCTTCTAATGCGTTCATATCGAGGCGGCCTTTAATGTGGAGTAGAACTGTCTCGCTATTCTCCTTCTTTTCCCGCTTCGTAATCAAAGGATTTGTCATAATTACAGAACCTTTTTCCAGCTACTTTTATACCGAATTCATACTAACACAGCACAAAGTTGGATGCCAATTACGACGACTTAATTTTGAATTCATGGATGACTTGATAGCGTGATGTTGATTTGACATACTGTGAGTCATATGTCTAAAAAAATTTCAATAACTCTGATCTTACTTAATTTGGGGGCGGCTATTTGTTTGTTTATATCTCTGAATAGTTATCTGGGAAATTTTTCACCAAATTCTACAGTTACACCTCATGAGAGTTTATTAAATGAACAAATTAGAGTTGAATCTGAATACCTTAATTATATGGATCAGCTTAAGGAAACTGTCGTGTCTGTTTCCTTGAGTAAAGATGTGCAAAAATTGCGTAGGGGTAGTTTGAGAAAAAAATACTTCTTACCACGAAAGGCAGATGTATCTCAATCTACATTGAGGTATGCATCATACACTGTAAAAAAAGATGAGTCGGATATTATTATTAGGCCCGTCTATGAGACCTTCAAGTCAAAACTTTTTTGGGATAAATTGTTGAAGATTATGGCAAGACAAGCGCTTGTTTCTACTGATGAGATGAAAATCGCGTTACATCCCAATGGTGGTGAAAAGTTTACTGAAATTATAAGTATTTTCTTGAAAGATGCAGGTCTTGCTAATTTGGAATACCCAGGAAATTTCAGTGAGTTTTCAATGCTTGGTGAAGATATTTTACTGTACTGGGATATTGTTTATAAAAAGTGTAGTTCATCAATTCGTAAAACAACAGGGAGCACTCAATGTGTCAAAGGCATTTTTACAGGTGAGATTGATCGCCTTAATTCTGTGAGAGATTTTGCCTTAAATTGGCAGGAAAATAATAATAATGCGAATGATATTGTGACAGAATTTGGGCAGATAAAGAGAAGCTATAGTAAAAGTTTTATTGAAGCTTATTGGCCTTCCATTGAACATTCAAATAGGTATCTGGGAGAAAATATAAATAAATTTTTGAAAGATCGTGGATGTCGATTCTTTAGAGAGGGTGACAAATTAGCTCTTATACGGAAGTCGCAAATCCTTCCAGATACCTTGCTAGTTAGTAAGGTTGAAATTAGTGGTAATTCCAATTTGACGTATTCTTTTGTTGCATTTTTATTATTAATTTTGTCTATCTTAATATCTGTATATTTTATAAAAGGGACTTAAATCCAATCTGGTAGAGCTGTTTGGCTTAAATTGGTTGTTTCGATTTCTCTATCAGAGTTTCCATTTGAATATTGCTTCAATTTGTTTGGAATAATTCTAAAATTGGGATTAGATTGAGCAACTTGGCCACCTTTAAAGAGTTGATTTGCCAGAGGGATTAGCGGCTGAGTAGTTTTTGTTGGATAATTAATAAGCCACTTTTTAGATTGTACCAGCTTGTGTTTGAGTATATTAAATTGGATGGTTTGGTGGTCTATAAATTTGGTTATTTTTTCGAGAAAATCCTTTTGAAGGTTTCTGTAATTGAGTACCTCGGCTCGGGTGGCACTGCGACTATATGGTAATGTTTTAGGTTTTATTGCATCTCTATTAACCAAGATTTGAGACTCAGCATAAATATAATTTTGTTTAATTTGTTTGAAGTCCTTCAATTTTTCTCGAGTCAGATTTTTTATATCTGTTACGAGTACCGCTTGTTCTTTGAGTAAAATACTCTCAAAAGATTTTTCCCAATGCTTACCGTTGATAAGCTCAACTTGTTGAATTATCGAATCTAATTTTTTAACTAATTGTTTTAGTTGGTAGGTCTGTAAGGTTGCAACATGATCAATGTAGAAACCTAAAGTATCTATTAGAAAATTTATTCTAGCTTGGCTAGTTAAGAGTTTTGAGTAATAAGATGTTTCAATAAATTGAATCGAATTATTTTGTACTTCTTGAGTCAGCTTTTTCATGAAAACGGAAACTTTAATCAATTGCTGTCGAGTTTGAATTGATGCTTCGGTTCCTTGAAGAATTGAATTTCTTAATTGCTGAGTACGAATCTTAAATTCTTTAAGACCTAGTTTGGGTCGTAATTTTAGGAATTGAATCCAATATCGAAATACTTGAACATTTTGAAGGAATGTCTCATGTAAATTTCTGAAATACTCCAAGCTTAGTGACTGAATTGCACCTAGTCGACTTCTTTTCAGTTGAGTATCTTTTGTATTTTTTTTTGTTAGTTGCATACTATTCTTAGTATTTATTCTCACTGGTTTTAAGGACTTTTCACTTGGAGTTCTTAAATATTTAGCATAGGAGCTAATACGATCTTTGAATGGCTCTTTTCTTACTTCTTTCAAATCACTGAAACATTGAATAGAAGAATTTAGGAGTGATATAAATAATAAAATATGAACAACGTGTATTTTCGTTACCATATGTTTTATTTCGCCCAATTTACCTTTGTAATTAATCGAATTTGCTCAAATTTGTAAATTCATGAAATTTTCTAAAAGTGCCTTGCTTCTAGTTATGTATTATGGTTTAATCCCCACTCTATATTTCCTGGCCGGAGTTTTAAATGTATACACTTATAACTGTCATCCACATCTTTGTTGCACTTTTGTTGATAGGGATAGTTCTTTTCCAAGCTGACGAAGGTTCGGGTTTGGGCGGTGCCTTTGGTACCTCTATGGCTGGAGGTGGCGGTGGCTCAATGTTCGGAAAAAAAGGTGCAGTGGGTGTTTTAACTAGGTTTACGGCGATTTTAGTTACCATATTTTTAATAACATCTTTCGCCTTAACATTGATGATCTCCAAAGGTATGGTCGATGATGACGAACTGTCTCGTAACTCGGCCGTCAATGTACAGATTCCCGCGGGCCAATAATCTGCGCTTTTGTTTGTAGTCACAGAAACATTGATTGTTTCTGAAGCTCACAGTTTTCAACCCTAGCTAACTAATTTGTAAGGCTTTGAGATTATGATGTTTTTTGTCCGTTTTTTTCCTTTGTCTGAAGGTCGATACAGCTTCTATGACGCGGTCAAGAATGATTACAAGTTGGCTTTTTTTGTTGACATTATATTGTAGTTTTTCTAATCCGTGCATTCGTTGGATTCTACACAACACAAACACTGCAAGTTTGAAGTTACAGGATGAGTTTGTAACTCAGTATCATCACTCATTTCCAGAACATTTGGATGTTAGTATTCATAAAACTTGCTCATCTAAATGGCGAGTTGAGGGATATATTTATCGAAATGATTTTAATGCTCCCTTTCTCAATTCTATTTTCGGGGCTTTTGGTTCCTCTAATAGTTCCAGATCGGAGATAATACAACTAAATTTTTCAGTCTCTGATGTACAAATTCCGGACAGGGATGCTGAGCATGTTTTGATTGAATATTTAATATCGGATAAAAGCCATAAACGAAATCAAGTTTTACATGATTTAATTCAGTCTTTTAACAAACAACTTCTAAGTATTATGGAGGCTGAATCGTTGGATGGTCCGATTTACTTAAAGTCTGGTAGTAATAGCTCCACGAAGGATCATCTCGAATTCTGGTTAAAACAGGATTTTGACTTTAAGACTCTGCGCTAAGTTACTGTGGTCTAAAGGTTTTTTGGTCAATCACATGCGGCCAAGCCTCCTCAAGGGTTATTTGACCTGTGTGTATAAGATCCTTTAATGTTTGATCTAGAGATATCATTCCATCTTTTTTCGATGTTTCAATCATTGTAGGTAATTGTTCAGTTTTACCATCTCGAATTATATTTTTTACTGCGGGGGTATTGATCATTATTTCGCAAGCGGGGATTCGTCCTCCGCCCGTTTTTCTTCGCAATAAGCGTTGCGAAACTATGGCTTTGAGATTAAAAGCAATTTGTTTACGTATATGCTCTTGATGTTCTGCTGAGAAGAAGTCCATTAGTTGCTCTACTGCAGAGGTACAAGTTGGGGCATGCAAGGTTGTAAGCACGAGGTGCCCTGTTCCAGCGAGGGTGATTGCAGTTTCCACACTTTCTTCATCTCGCAATTCGCCAATCAAAATTACATCTGGGTCCTCACGTAAGGTTGCTCTGATTCCACTTGGAAACGAGCTTACGTCTCTCAATACTTCTCTTTGCGAAATATAAGACAGTTTGGAAGTATGTAGATATTCGACTGGATCTTCAATACAAATAATATGCTTATGAGCTAAAACGTTAATATAATTAATCATCGAGGCGAGAGTGCTAGATTTGCCTGATCCGGTGGGCCCAGTCAGAATAACCAGCCCATTTTCCAAGGTGCTAATTCTCTGCATGACTGAGGTAGGTAATCTTAAACTTTCAAAAGTAGGGACTTTGTCAGATATAAACCGGCCAGCTAATTCGTAGCCAACTAGAGTTTTATAAATATTTATTCTTAAGCGTGTTCCAACTTCCGTTTGATAGGACGTGTCAACTTGAAAGTTTCTCTCTAATCTATCAAGATGCTTATCTTTCAAGATTTGTTTTGCAAAGATAACAACATGCTCATTGTTGATTTCCGATTCACGCATGCTTGATAATTTTCCGTTAACACGAATTATTGGCGGATGTCCAACTTTTAAGTGAATGTCCGACGCTTCAAGGTTGAACGCCTGTTCAAGTAGAGTATTTAAATCAACTGGATAATGTTCAGAGTCGCTTGTATCCGGTAACGATGTTATATCAGTTTGATAATTGGAAGCATTTTGTGCTGCCACAGTATTTTGTTGGTCTATGCCCACATTAATTGCCCTGGAGCTTCCGGTTTGTGATGCGTTTTCGTTGATTGATTGTTCTATTTTAAATAGCACAGGATTTTTTTTTCGTAACTGCTGGCAGAGTATGTTTTGATCAGCTAACTTGAGATTTCGTAAATACAGTTGAGGCGAGTCAAACCCTTGAGTAATCTGATCTATGAATGCTTCAGCACCAATCAACTCCATTCGTTCTAAGGTTTTCAATGACCAGAAAAGGATATTTTGATTTTGAGAGCAGCTTCCGATTAGAAGATACACAATCGGATACTGGCTGCATTCGACAAACAGTTCACTGGCTCTTTGTCTCACTTCCCAGCGATCATTATCGAATGCTTCAATAAAAATCTCACAACATTCTTCGGTATTAATTTGAGATATTGTTTCCAAGGCAAGTAAGCGTAATTCTTTATCTTCAGAATGAAGTAGTGTGGATATGCTGCTTAGAGTAGTAGGTTCAGCTATGGCTCCCAAACTATTTAATGCCCAGTATACAAGATCTTTTTCAGTAGACTTTAAGGTTTCGAGTAGAGGGCTAATGGCGTAGGTTTGTAATTGACTTAACTTTTCCATAGCAACTTTTCTAATGGCATAGCGTTCGTCTATAAATCGTCGGATAAGAATTCTTGCAGTTTCCTGAGACTTGAAGCTTCCCAAATGAATTACGGCTAAATAGCGAGATTGAGCATCGCTAGATTCGAATAACTCTGATAAATCCGAAACCACCTCATGTCCGTAGCAATTTGCTGCGACCCTAAGCATGGTTTCAAGAGCTAAACCGTCCAATTTGCTTTTAAGCAGTTTGATAACATCATTTTTATGGTTAATAGCAACTTTACACAATGAGCGAAAAACTTGTTCACGTATCAGAAAAGAATCAGTTTTCAGGAAATTTAAGAGACTTTTAATGACTCTAGGATCATCAATCTCGCCTAGATTTGATACTGCATACAATGATATTTTCTCATCGTCGGGTACTTCTTTAATAAATTTGGAAAAATATTTTACTGCACTGCTTCCCAATATTTTGGCAAGGATCTTAAACGTCCAAAATCTTTGATGATCGTTACCATTAATAAATTTATTTTCTATAAAAGGCACGACCTTTTCACTCATAGTAATAAGATTTCGAGAGGCTCTTTCGCGAATTTCCCAGTTATCGTTTGCCAATAATTGATATAGAAAAGATGTAAATTCTTCTCGTTCTAGATTAGGATTATTATCCAGAACCATCTTACGAATATGATGATTTCCAGATTGAAATAAATTTTCAATAAGTTTTACTGAAATGCCAGATTGCTCTCTAATGATGGTTGTTAGCCAATAGCAAAGCGTCTGTTTCCGCTCTTGATCTGACTCTGCAGATATTTGATTTAATAGAAATTCGTGAGCTTCAACGCCGCCGTCAGAGAATATTTGGCTGGCTGATTTACGTATATTCCAGTCCTCATGGAACAGATATAAGATGAGTTGCTTCATTCCCTCAGAGGAGTCTTCTTGAATATTTGTTCTGATTTCGTCGAGCATTTGATCAAGAAATTGTTGGCACATCTATTCCGCCTTTACTTTCGAACTGTTAAGCTAACCCTTACACATACTGGAGTAGAAAGCATTTTACCTTTAATTAGATTTGGAATCCAATTCACTGGCATTGTCGAATGCTTGCCTGTAACATACGGCCTTTCAAAAACCTGTAGTAAAGTAGAGTAAATGTCACAGAACGAACTCATTAGAGTAGGCATGATTGATTTTTTAAATGGTGCTGTCCCAGATTATCAATTGAATTTAAATGGATGTGAAAAGATTTATGGAATGCCCTCAGACTTAAATAGCAAATTAAGAAGAGGTGAATTAGATGTTTCTCCGGTGAGCTCAATGGAATACATTCTTAACCATATGAAGTATAGAATTCTTCCTGGTTTGTGTATACGAGCGGATCGACGGGCGGCAACAGTTGGTGTTTTTAGTTCTTTACCCCCTCAAGAATGGCATCGAAAAAAACTTTATTTATCTGGTGCTTCGTTAACCTCGATATATTTACTAAAACTGTTATGTAAGGCTTATTATAAAATCCAACCCGTATTTATTCAGCAGTCACTAGATAATGTGATTCATGAAAACCTTTCTGATGCTCTTAAGTACAATGATGCCATGCTTATCATTGGAGATAGAGCTTATGAGGAACAGAAAACGATGAGTTCAGATATCACTTACTATGATTTGGCTGAAGCTTGGAGAGCTTGGACAGGATTACCTTTCATTTTTGCACTATGGCTTGTACGAAGTGAAATAGTAGATTTACGTCGGTCATGTATTGCGGAAATCCATAAAGCTTTTCTCAGATCGATTAGCTTAGGTCTTAAGAATCTTGATGATATTTGTGACCAATTATCATACAAATGGTCTCGTAAACAGATTATGGAATATTTTCAAATCAATTTAGCTTATGATTTACATGAGGATGGCATTCGTGGACTAACAGCTTTTATTCACGAACTTTACTGTCATAATTTAATTCCACAAAAAGTTTCCTTACGGTTCTTTGAATCCTAGACCCGAAGGGTTTTGTTGATTGGACTTGTTTTCTAAACACCGATTGAGTGCTGCTATTAAATCTTGCGCAGAGCATGGTTTATGCAGAAATTCCTTGACCCCAAAAGATCTGAAAATTTGGATATAATCTTCTGTAAGTTTACCACTGAGTACTATAAATTTTGGTTGATCTCGAGTAAATTTTTTAATAATAGATTCGCAAAGTTTAACTCCGTCTAAGGGTGGCATTTGCACGTCAGTAATGATTACATCAGGTGGACGATTCGCTTTAGTTATAGCTAACATAGCTTCATTTCCATTATTGTAATTCTTGATATTTTGATAACCAGCTGATTGTAGAATTGTGGTGATTAACTGTGCAATTGCTTTTTCGTCATCTACGATGTAAATGATCGAGTTCAAAGAATGAATTGCAGTTTTCTCATTTTGAGGCGATTTAGTCGTTTGTTTATGGGCTTCACGAATTGGGATATAAATTGAGATCTTTGTACCAATACTTAGAATTTTTTGTTCATTATTTTGATAATCACCCCGACTCAAATCCCCGCGCGTTGCAGTGTGAACTTCTATTCGACCCTCATGAGACTTTACCACTGAAAAGACCATCGCGAGACCAAGTCCCGTACCCTTTCTGTAATCGCGATTTTTCGTAGTGAAAAAAGGATCGAAAATGCGAGGCAAAATGTTCTTATCAATACCTGTACCCGTATCCAATACATTAATCACAATATGATTATCAGTTTGTTTGACGATAATACTAAATCGCATCTGAAAATCAGATTCTGTGTTCTGTGAGATCTCTTCTTCCATAGCATGCATACTATTAGCTGTAAGGTTTATTAATGCATCGCGAAGCTGACCTCTATCTAAGAGACATTTCGGTATAGTACCTAAAATTTGTACATTAACATCAATGCCTCTTGTTTCTAGTTGATGCTTCATGATTCCCATTGCATCATCGATTACTTCTTCTATGTTCGTTGGTTCGGTTTTAGATACATTGGATCTGCCTAATGTAAGTAATCGATTTGTAAGATCACTAGCTTTTCCCACGTATTTACTGATATTTTTTAGATTAAATAATATTTCATCAACCGGTTCGTTTTTCTTAAGTAAGACACTGGCAACCTCCGAGCTGAGGCCGATTGCAGCTAAAATATTATTGAAATCATGAGCAATGCCAGCAGCTAAAGTTCCAAGTCCAGCAAACCTTTCCGCCCTAATTAAATCCTTCTGAGCATTTGCTAGTTTTTGTTCGGCAAAATGTTTATCTGTTATATCGCTTATTATTCCAATCGTGCCATTGAACTTTGGATTAGAGGAGATATCTTTTGTCCAATAGCCACTTGAATTAACCTCAGTGAAAAAAAAATTTGGATGATTATTGGGTAAATTGGGATAGAGGTCTGAAAAATTAACGTGTGGACCTGGAATTATTCTGACTTTAATTAATTTGGAACCTCTTTTACCTGTACGTCTTTCATCAAATAGGCCGGGTGCGTTCTTATCTCCTGTGGTCTTACCAAGGTACTTTGGAAGTACAGCATCTCGCGACACACTATTAAAATCATCGGTATGGACTATTTCCTTAAAGTGCTTACCGATTAAGTCCTCGCGCATGTAACCCCATTTGATAACTTCCTGGCTAATATATAAGAAGTTGCCGTTCTCGTCTAAGCGATAAAGCACTTCAGGTATGGTTTCTAGTAGTGACTTTAATTCAGTCTGTGTGGCCAGACTTTCATGCATAAACCTAAAAGTATTTAAGTGGCTTGATAGAGTACGCGAAATAGTTTGAATCTGTTGAATATCCAAGTCATTGAACTGTCTCGTGCTATTGAGCACCTGTAAAACACCAAAAACTTTATTTCCCAAAAGTAAGGGTGTAACAAGAGCAGATTTAGTCAAAAAGCCCGTTACCTGGTCGATTGATCTTGAAAATTCATGTTTCTCGTAAGGCTGATTTGTAAAAAAGGTTCTTTTGGTTTTAAGGCAGGAACCAACTAAACCTTCATATTTTCTAACAATGATGGGTTCATGTAATCCTTCAGCATGGATTGATTGTAGTATTTTTTTGGATTTGTCATAAGCGAAGAAGGTGCTGCGTTCTGCACAGAAATGTTTGCTGATGATAGGGCAGCTTAGGGCTATTAATTGTGCTGGGTTGCTGATTTCCGCACTATTTTGAAGGAGCTTATTAAGACTGAACCTAGTGTGCATTAAAGCTAAATCTTTCTGCTTTGACTGCAGTTGATAAGCGACGCTCATATATGTCATTATTCGTTCTAAAATAATGACATATTCCATATTAATTTCTGTACCACTAAAAAGAACAAATGCTATGACTTTCCGGCCCTTCATTAAAGGAAAGTAGTGTAAGATTTCTCCGGTATTACCTTGAGTTGTTGTTAAGCCAGACTGGATTCGTTGAGTGTCATTCCAGCTCATATACGTTTTAATTTTTATTAATTTTTTAAGTATGTTTAGTTGGTCCCTTGGCTCAGTATCTAAACATAATTCGGGATTTCCGTAGATAGTTAAAAAAGAACGCTGACTGCGACTTACTAACCCATAATGGTTAGAGTTTACCAATTTAGATATTTTCTTTAGTATTGCTGGGATATATTTAGCAGAGTCCTTTGAAGAGAGAAGGGACACTTGAATTTCTTTGCCCAGATCTTCAAGCTTGCTTAAGGTTGTTTTACTCATCAAAGTATATTGACTACTAGCTATTGCCCGTATGGGATTCCTGTAAAAATCTCATTTCAAATGCGACCTTAAATGAGCGCCAAAGCTCTTCGAATGATTTCACCCTTCCTAGCGCTCTCAGAACATATGAGGGTCGGTAGTAAAATTCCATGTAGGCTTTGTGACATAACTCTTGGATTTCCTGGTCAGTCATATTACAGCCAGGCCTAGGTATCGCTATCTGAGATGTTGGATTTTTGATGTAGTCTTTCCAATAATCTTCCTTAAATTCTTGCAAATAAAGTGCATATAATTGAGTTGCAGGCATCGGTGTGACTTTCGAGAACTGAGCGTAGTCTAGATCTAGTGTTTTTGAAAAATCGATAGTTTGTTGAGCAGTCTCTGGCGTCTCACCAGGAGAACCAACCATAAAATATCCAAAGGTATCGATCCCCACTTTTTTGGTGAGAGCTATTGTTTTACGCATACGGTCAAAATTGGTATCTTTTTTGAGTGTTTTGAGGATACATGCATTACCAGATTCAATACCGTAGTAGACTCTGTTACAACCCGCTCTGGCTAGCATTACGAGCATTTCTTCATTCATACAATCTACACGCGAGCGTACGGCCCAGTGGACTTTAAGGCCTGAATCTATTATTGCCTGACATACTTCCAGTACTCTCTTCTTATTAATTGTGAAGCTGGAGTCGAACATGTCGAATTCACGAATTCCATATTTTTCGTAGCAGAGCTGGAGTTCTTCCAATACATTTTCAGCACTACGTCCTCTAAATTTAAGTTCCCCTTGTTCACAAAAAATACATTTGAAGGGACAACCTCTTGAGCTTACAAAGCAAGTAAAATTTTTATACTTGGTTATAAAGGAGAAATATTTGGAATTATCAACTAGATGTCTCGCTGGAAAATGAGCGTTATCAACATTTTGCAATTGTGGTGCCGGTCGTGTTCTTCGGTAGCGACCGTCACGCTTGAATATAATACCTGGTACTCCGCTGAAGCCATCTAGGTCCATGACATCGCATTCGAGAAACATTGGCAGTGATATTTCTATTTCACCGATGAATCCAACATCAAAAACATCGTGACTCATACTTTCCTCGGCGTAGATACCCATGTGTACACCGCCCACTAATACCGGGCATGGATAGGCTTCTTTGAGGTTTCTTGCAAAGTCTAAATTTTCCTTAAATTGATATGTAGTGAGAGTGTATAAGATGTAGTCAGGCTGGAATTTACGCAGAGTTTCTATTGTTGTCTCTATTGGTTCCGGATTAGCATTTAGGTCGATGAACAAACAATCATGCCCAGCTCCTTCAGCTGTTCCCGCTACATATAGTAAACTAAGAGACGGGAAAACCCCGTAATTTTCCTTCACAACTTTGAGCCCGGGTTCGTTGTCAATGACACCATAAGGGGGATAAATAAAGGCTAACTTTTTAGGATTCGAAGATCGGAAATCCTTTATTTCGTTTTCCTTGAGCACGTTTCACTCCTCATTTCCGGCGTACTGAGCCCACCAAACCTGCGGAAAGTTTCATTGAAAATGCCCAGAAGCAAAGTACCGCTGCCAAGCAAAATAATCGTACTGACTTATGAGTTTTGAGTGCAGAGCCCGAAGCCACAAAAACCCAAATGAAACTATTCCATACAATCTCTATTATAGAGCATTGATGCATTTGATGCGCTAAAATCTGACTTTTAGAGTGATTATAAATAAGCTTTGTTAGTGATAGTAGTGAATCTTGTCGCAGGTGAAATACCTTGAAATCTGGTTCATATTGTATGTTATGACCCATATTTTTTAAGCGAAGCGAGTACTCAATATCTTCACCATAATTACCCATTTTTCTATCAAATTCACCTACTTTTCTTAAAATTTCTCGCGAGGCGGCAAAAGCTATTCCAAAAAAATATGGTGCTTCCGGTATTCTTTGATAGCCTTGCGTTTGGATCCAAAAATATCTTCGGAATTTGTTTACTAAACCTGTTTCGGGACTTCGATATTCTGCTCCTGCTATTAAGCTTTTCCCGTCCCAATGTTGAACAATTGATGCAAACGAGCCTTTAATCAATACTGCATCAGCATCCAAAAAAATTATAAAATCGCCTTTACATTCTCTCAATAAAACATTTCTAGCGTTTGCAAGACCTTGGTTTTTTTCTAATGTTATACATCGTGTAATAGGAGGTAGCTCTTGTTCGGGAAGAGGGGAACCATCAAGAAGTACTAATATCTCGCAAAGTTTCCAAGGATTTAATTCTTCTTTAAAATCTACTATGGCAGTTAAAACATTAGAAATACTTTCCGGTTTACAGTAGTAGGGGATCAATACAGAACAATTTTTGATTAAGTTCATAGTTTTATTATATCTATCCCGACACCAGTCATACATTTAAGATCAAAAAAAAACAAAAAATGTCTTACAGTTTAGGGTTCTAAACGTTAAAAGTTGTTTGATTTGCACCGAAATCATTTTGTAATGAAGCGTATATACTGTCTATTTTTATTCCTACTTCTATCAACCGCTAGGAGCGATGCGCTAATGATGAAAGGTAGCATCGAGGTGGTTAAGGGGCGTGCTTATGTTTATCGTAATGGGCGCGTAATTCAGGCAGCCGATGATATGACAATTTACACTGGTGATGTAGTAGAAACTTCGCGACATGGATCGATTTTACTTCAAATGATGGACGTCGGAATCATCAAACTCAAGCCTTTAACACAAATAAAATTTCCAGAAAATGACACTGATCAAATTCAGGTGTCACAGGTTAAGCTATTGTTTGGTGAGGTATGGGCAAAAATTCGCAAGATGAAAGCAGGTGAAAGTTTTGAGGTTTTCACTAAACATGCTGTGTCTCTTGTCAGTAATGCAATTTCTGTAGCGGCTTTTGATAAAAGGCGTAGCAAGTCAACATTCAGTATTATCGAGGGTGATGTAGAAGTTCATAAAGATCAGAATCATTATTTTATGACTGCTGGAGAGAAAATCGTCTTGGATGGTCGTAAGAACTCAAAAGCTAGACATCGTAAAATAGATATTTATCGCTTAAATCAAGATTGGAAAAAAGTAATTACCATTCGAGAAAAATTAGGACGTAAATTCAGAGAAAGTTTGCGTATGACTTCTAAATCGGGCAAGGATCAGGATTACGAAGCACCGTTGGTACATATTGTTAATCCAGTTGAAGGTGTACCAATTAAGAATCGCAGAGTCACTATTCGAGCAACTATATATGAAGAACATTTAGATAGGCTTATTCTGACGGTTAATAAGAAAGTAGTCCATGATGTCAATACTAGCTTGAAGTCTTTTGCCAAGGAGATATCGCTTCAGCCCGGTGAGAATATTGTAGAACTCAAGGCAATTGATCGTTTTGGTAATTTTGGAGTAGATGAGAAGGTATATAAGTTAAATGATATGCCGCCATCGATTAGTATATTTTTTCCTTTTGATAACCTTGAACTCAACACAAGATTTGTTAGCCTCCAAGGCGTTGTTGATGATCCTGATGTTCGAGAAGTTAAAGTCTATCTAAATAATCGAATGATAGCTAGAGACAGAGCTGTACCCACTTTTCGAATTCCCATTATTTTAGATGTAGGTGAAAATTTGATAAGAGTAGAGGCCACAAATAAAGTCGGTTTAACGGGGAAAAATGAAATAACTGCGTATACGACTAAGCAATCGAATGTCGTTATTCAATTTAATCAATTTTTGAATTAATAGTATGAAGTACAAATTGCGACATATTTATCTTTTGGGGCTCATCAGTTTGAGTCCTGTCTCAGCTACTTCCGACTATGTAAAAGACTTTATGAAAGTTGTTGAAGATAGCGATTATTTTTCACCAATAGAGAAAGATTTTGCTAGACAATTAATGAACGGTGCAGACATGGATGACTCAGTCTTAGACGCAATTATAGAGTCTCCAGTTATTTCTTCTAAACAGAAAGAAATGGCCAAGCAGTACTTTCAAGAAAGGCAAAAACCGAAGCGTGTGAAGTTTAAACAACGCCGCTATGACAAAGATATTCAGTTAGTTAGTCCTCGTATGAGATTCCATGGTGATTTTGATTTCCGACTTAGAAGCATAGATACTGCTAGAGATATTTCGAATCATTTTCCATTGGATAATGCAGATCAGGACCCCGGAATTGCTCACATAATTAAAGGTCAATTGCGTTATCGACCTGAGGGTCAGAAAGATCCAAAATCTTGGGGTCAAATCGATGTAGATGTGCAAGGAAGAGACGGTGAAACAGAAATTATTAATGGTCATTTTCAAAATGATCAAAATTATCTAAAAATTGGAACTTTTTTAAGTCCTAATATGAGCGAGTTTGGATTGAGAAATACCGAATTCTCTGGTGTACATTTTCATTGGGAACAGAATAAGTGGAACATAGATGTTCTTAGAGGAGATACAGTTGAGGATTACGTTCCCAACCTAGATAGTTTGAGCGTGGGAGGCTTCGTAGCAAGGCGCTTGTTAAAGAATAATTCTCGAGATTATATTGGCTTGAGTTATTTTGACTCATCTGATTCACACTACTTTGGAGTTTTAGGACAAGCATTTATGCTTGATAATAATCTAAAACTGTACTCCGAAATTGTAAAACAGGATGTAGGTACGCCCGGACAAGATGCGACCGCTGTCGAATTTGAAATTGATTTTGAAAATGAAAAAGTTATATTTCTTAATGAGATACAGAAAACGACAGCTTTCTTTCAATCGAGTCTAAATCCCGAATATTCAAATCTGGGAACAAGTCTAAGCGAGTATCAAAATCAAGAGCATGCTTTCACTTATCGTTTTGATCCATATGTGACCAGTTCTGTGGTCCTTAATTCCAGAAAAGTTACTCCATTAAACGGCATCTCTGAATTTGATTCCATTGATGGAGCTTGGACATTAATGACGCATCGACCAGATCGACCTAAGTATATGTTTGTTGTAAAGAGCTCAAGCAATCAGGATACCGCAAATAGCTCAATTGATGATCGACAGTTTATTATGATGGGTCGGAGTTCTTGGAGACATAGAGATATACTGACTCATGTTGATGTCATGCGCACAGACTTTACTGATCATTTATTAACCGACAATTCATACGTATTAAATTCGGTATCAGTTGAATTTTCGAGGCCGTTTTTAAATAAAATTCGAGTTAAAAATAAGCTAACTTTGTTGGATCAAAATTTTGAAAATTCAGTCAACGATGCAGAGTCTCAGCACAATATGTTTCAAGTGGATTATCAGATGGATAGTCGCACAAGTCTACAAGGACGACACAACTATCGTCGCGTGGCTCGCAAGGCCTTTACGAATAAATACAAGAATATTTGGTCGTTAGATGCTAGACGTCAAGTAGATGAAAATTTAGCCTACAACTTAAGGCTAAGTTCTTACAATAACAATGAATTCACTCGAGGTTACGACGCAGCTCTTGTAAGCCTAGGCGCTGACTTTAGCTTCTAGAATAAGTAATCTTCTACGAATAATGTAGAATGCTTTCTATGCGGTACTTATCTAGTTTCTTTCTACCTGATAGGAAGTCTAATTCAATTAAGAATAGCATTTGTATAACTCGACCTTCGGCATTTTCAATCAATTGAGCAGTTGCTGAGGCGGTACCACCCGTCGCCAACACATCATCTACTATGACTACATTTTGCCCTTGAAGGTGTCCGGCCTGGACTTCTAATTCAGCGCTTCCGTATTCAAGCTCATAGCTTACACTCATGCACTCTCCAGGTAATTTACCTTTCTTACGAATTGGGATAAAACTACAACGCATTGCTTGAGCTAGTGCGGCCCCAAAAATGAAACCACGAGATTCAATTCCTGCAATTACATCCACTTTGCAGCCTCTTAGTTGAGATTCAAACATTTTGACCACATCAGAAATACCGTGAGCCGACATTAATAGTGGAGTTATGTCCTTAAAAACGACACCAGGTATAGGGAAATCGGGAATATCTTTAATTAGATTTCTAAGTCTTTTTGTAATTCCTCGTTCTTTTTTTGATTTTAGATCGTTGAAAATCGAGCGAGTAAATTCTTGCACCCACTCATCATTTACTTGCTGACGAACTTCTTTGGTTTCACCCAGCTTGTTTAAGGCGACCAGTGCATTTTTTCTAACATATTCACTACTATCTCGAAGAGCGTCAACCAAATCAAGTGTACTTGACTCTTCTCCCATCTCTCCAAGTGCCTGCGCGGCAGAAGCTCGGACACTCCAAGTGACATCATGTTTCATGATTTTAACTAATTCTGGTGCATATTGCACAGCCTGCAACTCACCCAAAACCTTACAAGTCCAGAATCTAATATTGTCATTTTTACTTTTTAGAGAGCGGCCAAGCTCATCTTCTCCATATTCTCCAACTTCCCATAGAGCATCAGCAGCTAACTTTCGAATGATCCAATTTTCATCTCCGAGCATCTGAACGAGTGGCGGGATTACCTCTGATGACTCAAAGTTTCTCAAGGCGGTGATGAGTACTTGTTTTTGATCAATGGTCGTCTTGTCGGAAAGAGCCTTATCTATGAGTGCTTTTCTAGCTGAGTCTCCACCAATCTGACCAAGAATTTGAATTGCCCAAAACTCCAAGTCTGGAGTTTTACAGCTCGTTAGTTTAGCAACTCCTTTAACAGCTTCTGGGCCTAGTTGGACCAATGCTGAAGCTGCACTTCTGCGAATTGTCCAAGGAGAATCTGCAAGGCAGTCAAGCAATGGTTTAACGGCTTCTTTCACACCTGTTTTACCTAGCGCTGATATTGCGCATAATTTCCGAGGCAGATTATCACTCTCCATGACTTCAACCAATGTTTTCACAGCTTTTGTTCCGAACTGCGATATCACCTCGCAAATCCAGAATTGTATATCGTCATCATTGCTTTTGGCGAGATCTAGAAGCATGTCGAGAAATGAATTTCCCAGTCCTACTAAAACTTTGGAGGCATTGCGACGAACTCCATACGAAGTATGCTTCAAAGCTTCTATCATTTGGGGAATAACTGCGTCACCTTTGTCTTTAAGGATACGAATTGCCTCGCGCGTGACAGCTTCGTTTTCGTCACTAAGGGCCTGTACTAAAAGCGTCAAACTATCCCCATCGGGGATATCTTTGAGTGCTACAACGGCTTCTTTACGAACTCTAAAATCCACATCGCGTAGTCGTTCTAAGAGGTCTTTCATGATGTCTCCTGGTGCTCGACTTCTGAGGCTTGATTACATAGAAAGCGACATGATAACACAGACATGCTCGAGGTTTTCTGACTGATTCTTTGGCCAAAAATAAGCAGGCATACCCTCTCCCTCACATTGAATGGCTACCGTATTATCGCCAATTGACCCGAGATAATCCAACAGAAATTTAGAATTGAAGGCAACTGTCATTTCCTCCTGAACTTTTGAACCTTCCTCAAGACCAATTTCACGGTAACCTTCTCCAAATTTTTCAGAAAATGAACTAATACCAAGTTGTTGAGGGTGAATTTCTAACACGATTCTATTTCCCGATTCACGTGCTACGGGTAACAAGCCTTTGAGATGCCCAATAAATCGACTATTATCAAGATGAAGACCTTCTGAAAGATCCTCTGGAATATAGTCTTCGTAGTCTACAAACTCTGCATCAGAAAGAGCAGATTGGAAAATAGTACTACCAAATTGTAATAGAAATTTATTGTGTTGCTGACGTATTAAAATAGGGTCGTCCGGTAGAATTTTGAGTAATTCGGAAACCACGTCCATTGAGATTAACCAGCGAATCTTTTGATCTACCTGGATCGGAGAGGGGCTAGTCGCTTTGACTAGTCTGTTACCATCCATTGATGCTACTGTGAGTTTGTTACTTGAGATATCCATACAAATACCTCGAAAGCCTTGAATTGAATTTTCAGTGGTAGCGGAACAAATGCTTCCAATTTTTAAGATATCTTTGAGATTGCTGCCAGGAATTTCCATTTCCATTTCTGCAGTAATTAGTTCCACCTCTGGGTAATCTTCTTTGCCTCTTCCCGGTAGTTCATACCTTGCAGATTCTCCCTCCAACGTTAGCAAAACCCGATTATTACTTGGATTAACATCAATCAGGATCTTTTCTTTGTTGAATTCACGAAGATTGTGTATTAATTCTAAAAAAAATTGACCTTGAACTAGAATTTCTCCCGGTCGATCTATTTCGGCTTTAATTTGAGTTGAAATAAAAGTTTTGATGTTCGTAGCACTTAATCGTATCGCATTATCTAGAGTTTCCAGACGAATGTGAGTAAGTTCGGGTATGGCTGTGGTAGTCGGCAATGCGCGCGTAGTAATTTGTAATGCGTTCTGAAGTTCGTTTTTGTCACATACAATTTTCATATGTAAATCTCCTGAAATGTTTGAAGTGGGGCTGTGGAGTATAGCGGAAGCCTTTTATAGAGTCCAGTATACTAGTCTTGCAATTAATTAGATTTTTGCTACAATCGCGGCCGGAAGGTGTTGATCTGAGTCTCCAGTGGCAGCGAACAGCCCCGAACCCCGCCAGGTCCGTGATGGAAGCAACGGTAGGGAATCTGTTGGTGTGTTGTTGGATTTGGGCTCAGGGAGCCTTCCCTTGTTTTTTCGGAGCTAACTAAAAAAACCTAATGTCTATCGCTTCTCATTTTTAAAAATTTTTATTATTCTATTGATGTGCCTAATGGTATTTCGTTATGGATAATCTAAGTAATCAAATCGGGTCATTTGAGTCAATTGAGGTTGAATTTGGGGATTTGGATTCATCAGATGATGGTTCATGGGAAGAGAGATATGCTTCCTTAAAGCTTCTTGTACAAAGCGATGCGGGTGATCTCTACAAACTGCGTGAAATGAAAGACGCACTCAACGATAGTAACGCTGCCGTTCGTTATTTGGCCGCGAATAGTCTCAAAGCGCTCGATTGTGAAGGGGTGGTAGATGCATTATTGTTTGCACTCACTGATTCGTATGAATGGATAAGAATTAGGGCTATCGAGGGTCTGGGTGATCGGCGGGCAGTTGAAGCTGTTGAGCCCTTCATTCAATATTTAGATAAAGATTCTAATCCCAAAGTTAGGGCTACACTCGTGAAACATCTTGGGCGATTTTGTGAGTTGAAACTGGTTCCCTTGATTGCCTCTTATTTGTCTGATGATGATGCCCGTGTTCGCGCTAATGCTGTGGAGGGTTTGGGATTTTATCCACCAGAATTCGTTGCCGATATTCTTCGTCCTCTCAAAGATGATGATAATGCTCGAATTCGTGCTAATGTTGCAGTGGCCTTATCCAAAGGAGAAGCAAATGTATCCAGAGGAACAATTGATCAATTGCTTAGCTCTCCAGATCTTTATGAGCGTATGGGTGCAATCTATTCTATTGGCGAAACGAGAGAAGAGACTTATATTCCCATTTTATTGCAGTATTTGAATGACCCGTCTTACCTTGTGCAGCGCAATGTTTGTGATGCTATGATCAAATTCGGTATCAAATTGCAAGGGATTTTATTAAAGGAAATCCGCACAAGAAAGACTGAAAGTTTTTTACTGGGTTCTCTCAGAGTGCTTGCCTCTATCGCAGACAAAAAGGCTTTGAAGACTTTACTTAAACTTCAGGAGACTGGAGAAGGAGAAGTTAGAGAGGCTGCGGAAAGGGCGATCGACGAGATTTACTCACGCGCCAAACGACTTCCTACTCACGTCATCTAACTCCAAAATGGTTTTTTTTTTATATTATCCAATGGATTTATTGCATTGGAATATTTTTTCAGTAAATAAAATCGCCGATATCCTTACATAAATTGGGATAAATCTTCTGTTTTTGTTATAGTACTCAACCAATTGAATTATTCAAATACAGGGGTGCATTTCTCCTCGGAAACCCTTAGGTGACGCAGAGTAGACTCCTGGAAGGAACTCGAAAATCTCGTTTTATTGCAAAATTCAGATTCCTTCTGCAGGCCACATAGTGGTCTACGTAGTGCTGTCCTTGTTATTCCTACACTCTTCAATGTACGCAGCGTCTCAGGGTAAAATTGAATTTAGTGCGGATTACCAAGAATACAATCAGCGATTAGGTTTAGTGATACTAAAAGATGGAGCTCGCATTGTTGGTTCTGATTTTGAAATCGCAGGCAAAAACTTGCAGTATAATCTTTCAACAGGTGACATTCATGCAAGAGGTCAAGTAGAGCTGCAGCGCGATGATGAAGTTTTAGAAGCTGATATATTGCATTATAATGTAAAAACGAAGGTTGGTAGTACAGAAGGTATTGAAGCGATCTTCCAAAATACTTTTGTGGAAGCAGAATCAGCTGAGATCGATAGGTCGGGGTTACTTTTAAGAAACGGTTGTGCGTCCACCTGTGATGATGTTCATTATCACTATCATATTCGAGCTAGGAAAATAGTTTTAGTTCCAGATAAGGCTTTATATCTAAAAGGTGTAAAGTTCTATTTGGGGAAAACGAAAGTTCTTAGTCTACCGGCATATCGCTTTAACTTGGCAGGAAAAAGATTTGAGGCTCCGCTTAAGCTGGTTCCTGGTTTTGATGCTTCTAGAGGTTTTTATTCTAAGGTAGGTTGGGACTTTTACTTTAATCCAAAATTCTATGGTGAACTTAACTTGGTACCTACTTCTCGTCAAGGCGTCGAGTTAAAAATGGATCTTCAAATAAATCAAGAGACAAAGTTTCCAGCACGAGTAAAGTATGAGCAGCAGCATAATCAATTTACAAGTAGGACCACTCGCCGCGCGAATCTGAATCAACGGTATAAAAAGAGTGATAAAGGTTTTGCTGATCTTACAATTAATTATCTAGAGGATGAGTTTAGTTCAATACAATCAAATAAGGAGTTAAATACTCGTCTTCACTGGACTAGGCATATGCCTTTTGGTTGGCGCGGTGAATTGGATTATGAAGTTAGGCATGATTTAGATAAGGACGTATATTTAGCGGATAATCGCGTACAAAGTTTGGATCGATTACCTAGCTTATATTTTGAGTCTCCCACTCGAAGTATGGATTCCATTCCGTGGAACTTTAGGCTGGGTACTAGATTTACAAGATTTCGCGAAAATTCTTTTCAGGGTCGAATTGCTCATGATGTTAAAGAGGTGTTTCTGAATGCTTTTCAAGATACCTATCAATATGGTCGTTCTACTTTCAGTATGAATTCGCAATTTAGATTTAGTCATTACAGCGGAGGAATTCAGCGAGAGTACTTGCGGCTTAATGCTGGTTGGAACCATGATTTTGGAGAGGGTTGGAATAGCTCGACTCAGTATCATACGCACCATGTTGGAGGACGTAGTCCTTTTAGAACATTTGATTTGTTGACTCCGCAAGAAAGATTGACGCAGCGCTTTAGTTATAGAAAAGGTAATTGGTCAGGAACTCTTTTGCAGTTGGGTTATAATTTTAAGAGTGATCTGTATGATGGATTAAGTTCCTATTTACAGTATCGCGATAACTGGAGACAGAAGCCTTACTTTTTGAGTTTGAGAGCGAGTTATGGCAATAAGCTTACTCCTGGTAGTCTAGGAAACTTATCTATTGATCAGCTGTTTATGAGTTTTCGTATGCAGGACTCGGATCACTGGGACTTCGACTTCAAGGCAAAATATAGTAATCTTCGATCACGCTGGGAAAGTTTTACGCATTCAACCGATTATTTAATCGGTAATCGGACTAGATTGAGCTTTCAGGAACATTACAATGCGGTAACCAATGAGTTTACCAGGATAAGATTGGGTTGGATACGAGATTTACATTGTTTAGAAAGCCGAATGGATTGGGATTTAAAGCAGAAAGAGTTTACCTTTCAGGTTTATCTCAAGCAGGGGCGCGGTGATGGTTTAGGTTTGCGATTAAATTATGAAGATGCACTTAGTGTTAAGCCCGACTTACCAGGAATTGATGAAAATTACTAAAGATTCCAATACTAGAACAAAATTGGCTTGATTTTCCTTGATTTTGTTCATTTAATATGGGGTTGGAGAATTTATGGCCACCAAGAAAAAGGAGCTTAGTGCTCGATCTAAAATAGCAATATTCCTTATGTTTCTTGGCGCAGATTTATCACGTGATGTGGTAAAGATGCTCACCGAAGAAGAAATGGAGGCTATTGCTGTTGAGATTGCTCGAATAAGAAAAGTTGATCAAGAGGATCGAGATCAAGTTGTGGAAGATTTCTACAATATGCTCAAAGCTCAAGAATTTATAACTCAAGGTGGGGTTTCGGCGGCACGAGATTTCTTGACCGGTGCCGTCGGCGATGAAATGGCTGAAAATATAATTTCCAAGTTAACTTCTTCTTTGGAGGTCCAGCCTTTCGATTTAATTCGAGCAGCAGATCCGGAACATCTGAAAAACTTTATTTCGGGGGAGCATCCTCAAACAATAGCTTTAATTTTGGCTTATCTACAGTCCGATAAGGCCGCAATGATTTTATCTTCATTTTCGCCAGAGGTGCAAGTTGAGGCTGCTAAACGTTTGGCACAAATGGATAGGACATCGCCAGAAATCGTACGTGATGTAGAAGCTATATTAGAGAAGAAGCTTTCGACAGTGGCTAGCTCTGATTATACCTCCGTGGGTGGAGTTGAGGCTCTGGTTGATATTATCAATAATGTAGATCGTGGAACAGAGAAAGCTATCATAGAAAATCTTGAAATTCAGAATCCGGATTTAGCAGAGGAAATCAAAAAACGAATGTTTGTTTTTGAGGACTTAAATACTCTGGACGATAGGGGTATGCAGAGAGTTTTGAAGGAAGTGGATTCCAAGGATTTAGGCCTAGCCTTAAAGGGTGCGTCCGATGATGTCAAAGGAAAATTTCTTAAAAATATGTCCAAACGTGCCTCGCAAATGCTTCAGGATGAGATGGCATTTATGGGTCCCGTGCGTATAAAGGACGTAGAAGAGGCACAGCAGAAAATTGTTAATGTGGTTCGAGGTTTAGAGGAAGCTGGCGAATTAGTTCTTAGCCGTGGTGGAGAGGATGAATTGATCACTTAAGATTGTAATCATTGTATTTATCTAAGCGCTTTTGGAACGTTAAATATTCAGTACTTGCGTTGATTAGGTATATGGGTTAAAGTGCCGACACAATTTTCTCGGGAAATATTATGGCAAAAAATGATGCAATAGAAGTGGATGGTACGGTAGTTGAGGCTCTGCCTAACGCTATGTTCAAGGTTCGCCTTGAGAATGACCATGAAATACTAGCTCATATCTCTGGGAAAATGAGAAAATTCTACATACGTATTATTCCGGGTGACAAAGTGAAAGTAGAAATGTCCCCTTACGATCTTACACGTGGAAGAATTACTTACCGAGCAAAATAAGTTTCTCAATATCCTGTCTGACCTCTCAAAAACCCATGGAGTGATCTGGCGAAATACTCATATTCTAGTTGCTTTATCTGGCGGGTTAGATTCCGTTTGTATGCTTAGACTATTAAATAGCTGCCAAAACGTACTTGGTTATACCCTGAAAGTGATTCACTTTAACCATGGTTTACGAGGTGCAGAATCTGATTCGGATAGAGATTTTTGTTTAGAAATATGTAGATGTCTTGGTCTACAGATAGATTCGGTTGATCTGCAAATGAGTAAGAAATCTTCAAATTTACAGGCGACTGCCAGAGAAAAGCGCAAGCAGTATTATGCGACTTGGAAATGTTTTGGGTCAGATTATCTTGTAGCTACGGCTCATCATAAAGATGATTTCATCGAATCGTTTTTTATTGGAGTCCACCAAGGTCGTCTAGATGAGCGCCTGATTCCTTTGGAGATAATTGACTTGGATACGCAATATTTGCGGCCTTTAGCAATTTATCATAAAGCTGAATTATTAGATCTTGCAGTTAAAAATGACTGGGAATGGTGCGAGGATAGCAGTAATTTCGAAACTAATTACTTAAGAAATTTTTATCGTAAAGAGTTGCTTATGGATACTGATTTGGTTGAATCTGTATCTAATTTTACTGATTGTCTAGCTAACTTAGATTTTGAGCTAAGAAATTGGCTGGATATTCAATTAAAAAAGTTTGATGAAAATGGTTTTGTATTAGACCGACATGACTGTAAGTTGTGGGAAAATCCTCGATTCAGAGATTTCTGGCTAGCTATTTTACAGCGCGACTATCCACAGTTTCTGAAAAGTTTTGACGCCAAACGTTTGAAGCAAATAAGAATCGAGAGATATAAAGGTAATCGACGTTTTCAGATTGGACATGGTCAAGTCGGCTCGATGGGTAAACTAATTTTAGTAGAGACGCTTCGTGGTTATCATTTGGAGATGGAGTAAGCTAGATGCATTATTCTTTTTGAAATCTGATATAAGACTCCAAGTTTGATACTAAATCCAGTAGAATGTCTCGGTGGAAGCGGACTTGGATATGGACCTTCCCAAAATAGTATGCGGATTCTTTTTTTAGCATTTCTAGTTTTTGTTTTTAGCACTGTAGTGGGTGCTGCAGATTTACCTTCCATGAATACACAATCGGAATGGCACTACAAAGTCATAATTTCTGAAGTAATCATGGATGATGACGGTAAATACGCAGCATTACCGGCCCAAGGTTTTGAAGGTGGAAAGTGGAAGCATTCGGCTGAGGTAGATCTGACACTAGAACTACTAAACATATCTGGCTCAGATATAGATATAGAAGGGTGGACTATTTGGTATGTGACAGAGCCTTATGATTTCTCAGGGGATTCAACATTACAGGCTACAGGAACCACCGACATTAATGTTGTTCCGCCGGAAAATTATGATCTTTGCGGTATTAAGTCCAACTCAACTCATGGTGATAACGTACAATCTAATACTTTAAATGTTCAGAGTGGCTCAATAATTATATCTGCTAATCAAGAACTTGTTATTTATGAAAATCCAAAGAATGTTGGACTTACAACAGGTTTGCTTATTTTCCCTCCTGAAATTAATCGAGAGACTTTTTTAGCAAAAGGTAATACTTTGGCGTTAGGGTCGAGTCCAACCAAACATGAGTATCCGGATGCAGGAGAGACTTATTCATCAACAATTGGTCAAGTGGATTATGATCGGCTATTTTTAGGATATTTAAATAATTATCAAGGTCGAAGTAATGAATCAGATGCTCTGGAAGGCGACATGGAGGGTTACATTACCGGGGCAGTTGGTTGTTCTGCTTCAGACCCACATTGTCGATTTGCTCAGCCCTATCAAGGGCAAGAGCCAGGATACGGTGTACCTAGGACCTGTTTTGGGAATAAATTTACTAATGATGCTCACTATACCACGGATGGTTATTATGCCAGTTCTCCCGCCGTGCAGACATTATCTGATACTTTGAAGCCTGTAGACGGTCACAGGTTTACAATTGTTTTGACGGATGATCAAAACAAAGTGGTCGATGTTTTTTCTGTGGCGCAGGATAGCTCGGATATTAATGCTCAGAATGATTTGACAATTGAAGGTTTTGATTTCTCTGCTGCGGGCCCTGGATTCCCCGCAACCAGTGCTCTTGCTGTAGCGAACGTTGATCTAAGTTCTTACTCTTGGACGAAAACTAATTTAGCTCCAGCTTCAAGTCGAAACTCTTATGTTATAACCGTTGCAAGTGAGGGTTCCTACGGAAGTATAGGAGGTACTACTGGCACGACGGGTAATCCAAAGTGGAGTTTAGATGACTCATCTAGTTTTGTTAAGGTTTTAAGAGCGGATCCGGGCCTTGGTGACCCTCCGGGTGCCAATATTGGAGATCCTGAGTCCACATTCCGTCTTGAAGCTAAGCTTAATGCGGGACTGGGAGTAGATATTCTTCGTGTAGGCTTTAAGATATTTAAGATTGATAACCCTGATCTACTGCTGCCTAGTGCAACAAATTTTTTAGGAATGGATTTTAACTCAAGTACTGGTAAATATCAGGCCACATTCGTACCATTTTCAGAATCATTAGGCAATGAGAGCCCCGTAACTTCTACGGCATACGGTGTGATTATTGAGGCTCAGGATGAAGATGGAACCAAGCGAGAAACTCTCAATAGTGGAGCTACTATTTTTACAATTGATCCTGCAGGTCCGGTTCAACAATTTTTCTCTACCAGTCCGAACATAAATAATGGAGTTGTATCTTCGTTAGAATTGAATTCATTATTAACTTTGAGTGTAAGTGCGATTGATTTAGGTACTTCAGTTATTTCAGACGTATATGTGGAACCGGTTCAGAGTAGCGGTGCGGCGCTTGGCATCACTTATCCTTTTCAATCAACTGATGGTATCAATTACACTACTGACTTCGTAGTTTCCGGCGATCTCACACCTGATACTACTTACCATCTTAAAATTACGTCCGTGGATAGTTTTGGACATGAGTCTGAGGTTTCTTACGCATCCTATGAATTCAAGTTGGTTGAAGCGCCTTATCTTAATCCTAACCCATATGTCGTGAGCGTTGTTAAATCAGAAACCTTAACGATAGCGGATCTGAGAACTAATGGTATTACTGTAATCCCAGTGGGAATGCCAGGTAGTTTGGATGACGTTAACTACGAATTTGTAAGTTTAAGTAGTGAACTTGACTCTTGCAGTCTTGTTCCTTTTCCTTCAGTTTCAGGAGTAGCTCAAAAGTTAGAAATAATTGCTGGTAGTACTCCAGGTACAGGTTATTGTACGATTTCATTAGAGCTAGGAGGTGTTGAAAACAGTCAAATAGTTAAAGTGAATATTTTAGAGACTCCGGATACAGTTTTATCAGCTTTAAAAGTAGCACCTGCCACTGATCCTTTGTTTCCTGGAGTACTCACTGAGAAAGGGCGGGTAAGTTTTACAGATTTTGTAGAATTTGAGGCTACTTTATCAGATGTCGACGGATTGGTAGGCGGCTCGGTTGTGATGCATCTGGTAGTGACAGACCCGAATCAAACGCAAAGTCAAGGTGGAGTGCTGCCATCTGTCCCCGTAACTGTCTACAAATTATTTATGTACGACGATGGTTCTGATGTCAGAGATCTTCCTACCGCTGCATTTGGTTCTCGCTATCTGCCAAATACGACCTACGTTTATAATGATGCTGATGCCCTTGAGGTTGAGGGTCAAATTACTCCAGACGCAGGGGGGCAAAAGTTTCCTGTAAGTGATCCAGGAATGCCAAATTTTAAGTTATTTAAGGCAGACATAGGTTCTCCGAATAATGATATTTTTCATATTACTTTAAAGCCCTACGACTTAGCTTTTTCTACCGATTATCGGATAGATTTAGAGGTGACCGACTCCATTTCTAACGTCACGTATTTACCTGATGCGGGTAATGTGAATATTTGGGCTGGACCGGGCTGGATACATCCTGCTGAAGCTGAGACTGATTTTTCAGGGACTGAGACTGATACGCAGCAGACTGTGAATTTTAGATTGTTTGATTATGAATGTAATGCTCCTACTCATGTTTACGGACATTCATGTGGATCAAAGGGAACTCCGCCCAATGCAAGTTTAAGTTCTGTTGGTCACGATTCTTTAGTATGGGAGGTAGATAGTTGGGATACACAGTTTTACCTCTCGGTAGATACAAATGCTGGCCAAATAAGTCAGGACGGTTTTGATGCGATTGTACTACCGCATCGCTGTGGTACTGGACAAATAGTTATGCGAGTCACGGATTCGTTAGGATATAGCGCAACAACAGACGCATTTTCTCTTAACTTAAATTGTGTAAATGATCCACCAACTTACTCAGCAGAGTATCAATCTGGTGATCCCTCAGTAATTTTGATTGATGAGGATAGAGCAGCGCAAAGAATATCACTTACCTCCATAGGCTTTGAAGTTACGACTGGTTACTCGGAGACCGATAATACCTTACTGACCTGGATATCACATGATAGCTCACCCTCTGTAGACGCCAGTAATTTAATTAGTTGGAATATTGATGGGTCTGATCTAGTTATAACTCCGCAGCCAGATTTTTCTCATACTACTGGAACATTTGATTCACTTGTTTTGTGTGTTTCTGATGCGGCTGGAGCCAAAGCTACAGGAGGAACTTTGCCTCATCCAGATGGCACAGCTAACGCTTGTGTGGTGGTTCGATTTCAAATAATCGCTATGGATGATCCTCCGGTGATTACTGTTGACGGACAAATCCCAGCAACACCAATTCCGAGCACCATTTATTCGTTTGAAGATCAGGTTTTGACAACTACAGTTGGTTTTTATGATTCTGATGGGCTTTCAGGTTTAACTACTTGGAATGCCTCTTATATTAGTGGCCCCGCAAGTTTAATTAATACGATTACGTTTTCTAGACAGAGTACTTTAGGTACAAATGCAGAACTTTGGAATATGTTAATAACTCCGAATGCTAATCAATTCGGAGATGTGATTTACGATATTAGTGTCTTCACAGGGCCCTCTAGTAGCGATACTCAGCGGGTTACTTTTTCAGTGGCTGAGGTGAATGATGCGCCCTACTTTAGTGCGTCCCCTTGTAGCCCTACCACGATTGTTACAGACGAAGGCTTTGCTCAAAAAATAATTAGCTTGAGTGAAGCATCGATTAACGATACGAGTGACACTGACCACGGGGTTGTTGAAGACTATGCATGGTCTTTGGCCAGAGTTGATTACGATGGGGCCTACTACGATCAAACAAGCGATCCAACAAGACCGCAAGTTAAACGAGTTTCTGGGTCTTTTACTCCTTCGATTTCTGAAGCGAATGCACTAGCTGTGGTTAATAATCTGAACAATCATTCGATCTTTGAAATTCAAGTGACAACAGCAGGAAGTTTAATATTAAACTCATTTGATTATGCCTCGGTCACCTCAGCAATGATTCATATAAATGTGACTGATCGTGGAGGTCTGGCGAATTCGTTAACTGCTCAAGGTCAATGTGGTTTAGTCATAAATGACATCTCTGATTCTCCTCAAATCGATAGTGCAATACTAACTGAAAACAGAGAGCTTCAAGAAGATGTTGTCTTTCAATTTCCATTGGGTGCATTTGAGTTGGATCCATTTAATCCTAAAACTAGTGATGAAGAATATGATGCTAATCTACAGTGGTCCGTCAGATTAGCAGAACCAACTACAATGTTTTCAATAGATGTCCAATACCCTACTAGTTTTCGTGCATACCTGCAAAATCGTAATGTGGTTGAAGGTTTGAACGACCGAATAGCTTTAGGTAGTGTTAATCCTGACATAAGCACTACATCCACGGGTCCTGATTCAATTGCTGATACAGATGATACACCTAATATGCTTAATGCGATTGACGATCTTCTATATATATCCACGGCTCCCGATGTTCACGGAACTTTTGCATTGGAGCTATCTTTGCAACATGTTGGGCCATCTTCTGGTGCAACTCCCGCAACTACAATCTTAACCTTCTCTATACTTTCTGTGAATGATCCACCTCAAATAACGATTCTCGATTCTTTTGATCCATCTGTAGAGGTCACCAGCGATATGATTACAATGCCAGTTTCAGAGTCTATTCGTAGAATAGATTTAGTCAGCTGGGAGAATGATGCACGTGATTTTGTTTATCCTACGACGGATGGAAATCCGAACGGATCAAAAATTTATTGGGATCATACGGAATTTGCAAGCGATGACGAATCTGTTATTACGCTGGGATGTCCCGGTTCGCCTACGAAGCTCGGAGACCCAGATTTACAAACTGATGATATTTTATGCCTTAATAGGGGACCCGGAGTCACTGGATTTGAATTTAAGGCAACCAATTTGAGATTGTATCTTTTGGACCAGGATGTACCAGTCGCTTCAGAGCGAGTCATCAGGGTTGAAGTCCTTGGAGAAAATCAGCATCCCACGATTGCTGGATTAGACAAAATTTTTATAAGCGAGGATGATCCTAATTTCAGCGAAGAACTCTCTCAATATGCTTTCGATGCAGAGGAGGCCTTGGTGGACGAAGATGGGCCTGGGGGTAATGTTGATAATATTCCACTGATGCAGTGGTATTTTTTACCGGAAAATCTTGGATTAAAATTCTCAGAAAATGCATTGACTTCAACAACTGTCAGCACATCGACTACGCTAGGTGTTTTTTCGATTGAAAATAAAAGTCAGCTATCAGTAATACCATTGACTAATGCCACCGGAGAAATTCAGAAATTCATGGCCGTTTGTGATCTTGGTAATGGTTGGCAAAGTAGAGAAAAGTTATGTACATCAACGGTAGTAACTTTCGTCCTAAACGATGTCAACGACTTACCTTTGGCACCTGGCTTACCTTCTATGATTAGTACGCAGGAAGGTAGTTGTATGAGTCTTGATCTAACTTCCTATGAAGTAGACTATGATAATGATGCATTGTCTTGGACGATTAAGTCAGACATTATTAATCCCATTAGTTTCAATGATACTATTTTCACTACACCTGAAATTGAAGTTATTTCTGGGGGAATTCTCAGCGCTAGGCCTGGTGGACAGGAGACTAGCTGTGATCCGATTTCAGTAGGTAGTGCTTCTTTACGCGCCTATGGTAGTTTGAGTCTTACTTTAGCTCTCAGTGATGGCAATGTAAGTGTAGATTTTCCAATGATTGTTTCATGGATACCAAACTGGACGACCCCGGTAATAGATTTAGCGGCAACTCCATTTAATGGTTCTAGCTCATGGGCCATTGACGAAGATAGCACCTCAGGAGACATCAATGTGACGTTTTCATTAGAGCGTCCGCAGTTTCTGATTGACCATGATTGGGATGGTCAACCAGCGGGTTTTGGTGAAACAGTAGGGGACTTTACTTGGTCTTTAATTAAGGATGAAATAGTTACTCAAACTTACTCAACGACAGGTTTTTCGATCAATATTCTCACAAATACGGGACCGCTAGGGGAGGACTATTTACAATTTCTGCCAGAAGCAAATTTTAATACTTCCGGTGTCACGATTACTCTTAAAGTCACCGACTCGCAGGGCTTAGAAGATTATGAAACAATCACTCTTGTTGTAAACCCGATAAATGACACTCCAGTGTTTACTAATTTTCCTGATCTTTCATGCAATCTTCCTGGCGTTCCTGATGCAATTGCACAGAAGCAAATTTATTGTCTCTTAGAAGATGGTTCAATATCTCCGGTTGATCTTACGGTTGTAGCTTCAGATGTTTATGATATTCCTCCGGACTCGCTAGAATGGTACTTCACAAATGCTCCGATTGGTGAAAATTTTGAGGAGGGCGGCGCTTACTCTTGTATTTCAGGTTCTAATACCATTGATACTACTAATTTTACAGCGGTGGTGGATAATTTGAATGAATTGTTAACGGTTACTGGAAAATTAAATCGTTTCACCGAATCGACCTCTGCAGCAGAGACTGTGACCTTATGTGTTTCTGATGGTCAGAAATTCTCAACTACTACCTTACCCATCTATATTAAGCCTGTTAATGATGATCCGGTGATTCTTGAGCCTGTTGATAATACTATGGTCGTTGTATCAGAAGATACGATTAAGCAGATTGATTTACTTGGTAACGATGAAAATGACTTTAGAGATACTTTTGAATCAAGTCATCTTGCGTGGGAAGCTAGTAAGGTGGATTTAGGAGATCCTTCATTTACGCTTTTACCCAATGAAAATGGTACTTCTCTGAGTATTACGCCTGATCCCAATTATAATTCAACACAGGTGATGAATTGGACTTTGACCTTAAAGGAGATCGACACAAATCCACCACGCTCAACATCAATAAATTTGATGATAAGTGCTACGCCAGTGAATGATGCACCAACTATTAGCATTAATAATCCAAATAGTAATGCAGATTTCATTTCTATTGAAGATACGTCAGATGAATTTTTACTATCAGATTATTATTTTGTTCGAGATGAAGAAGGGTTGTCAGCGGCTACTCACTCTTGGTCTTTTGAAGCTGGCGGCAATGTTATCCAGAAGACTTTTTTAACCGCTGCTGGTAAATCTGTTGATTTGGAAATTATTGATCCAACAGATATTAATGGAAGTTCTGTTTTGAGGTCGACTACAACAGAAGCAGAAACAACTGGCACGCTACAAGGTTTAGAACTTTATATCCTAGACTCTGCGGGGCCTAGCGTTCTAATGACAAATGTCACAGTTGTTTATCAATTTTTATCACAGAATGATCCACCTGCGATACAAGCGCAGATCCCGGCTGGTGGATTACAGTTAATAAAAAATAGTTCTACGGCTTTAGAGATAGATATTAGTAGCTGGAAGATTGATGCAGATACACCACAGAATCAATTATGTTTTGATGTGGCAAGTTACGATTCGTTGATGATCTTTCCTTCATTTCCTCAAGGGTATGGGCCCCCCATTCAGAATCAAGATAATTGCATTAATGATAAATTACTTCTGTTTCCTGTTCTGAATGCAGAAGGACCTACTTCATTCCAATTATTCTTATTTGATACTGTGGATTTGAATTCGACTAGTGAGGTTATTCAAGTAAACATTGTGAGTTCACAACCAAAGTTTGTGATGGATTATTTATCACTCGAAGCACTAACATTTACCTCAGATATCCGTAAGGAAATTGATTTAACTCAGCTTTTAATTGATGATCAACCAGTCAGCACTCAAGTATTGGGTTCGCTGTCTGATAATCCCGTAGCGGGAGGCTTCTATATAGATAAAAGTAATTTAGATGATCTGGCACTTGTAGACATAAGTTCAGGGGTGCTGAGAATTAATCCAGATTATGAAATTTTGAATGAGGGAAGTTCTGATTTTACAATCTATTACAAAGATAGCTCGGGAAATCTCGCACATGCGACGGCAACGGTTACGAAGAATCATGCTTTTCTAAAAGCAACTCATTTCGATGATGTAAATGGGGATGGTATATACGGAAAGGGAGATCGAATCCAACTACAGTTTTCCAATAGTTCGGGGGGAATTGTGGGTGTCACTTCAACTACACCCATCACGGGTAGCACCATTGCTCTGCCAATTACTACAGCTAATTTAACTCAGGCTATAAAAGGTTTACATGGTGGTTCTGAAAATTCGCAAGCCTTTGGTAGCTCAATCAAAAAAATTGAATTATTAGATTCTAACTTTGGTAGCACTCAAGCGGGTGGATCACATTTTTTAGAGATAACCCTAAATGAGGGTTTTGACCCTACTCTATCTGAAATATTTGCATCGCATACTCCGCAGCCTCCTACCACTTTAGCTCTGGTTTACAGCAGTGGACTCGTAGGATACGATAGTTCGGTAACTTTAGACAAAACAACAGATGCAGTCGCTCCTCGTTTAGAGGCAGCATATCTCATAGATGTTGATGGAGATGGCTTAAGTCAATTTGATTCAGATGATCGTATTGAACTATTATTTTCAGAAACCATAGACAATTTACCGAGTACGTTTAGTGACTCTTTTAGAGTTCAAAATATGGTCATTGGTAGTAACCCTTTAATCACTCAAGATGCTAACAAGGTAGTCATTGAATTGGGTACAAATGCTAGCATAATAGCCGCTTTTGCACCCACAATTGAGGCTATTGATAATGTAAGAGATGTTCAAGGAAATCTTATTAATCCTAAAGCTAACAAGTTGAGTTTGCAAAATAATGACGATCTTGGGCCTAAGTTGACTAAGTTAGAATACGATAAAAGATCTACGGTTTCTGGGACATATAATGAAGGCGATCGAATTTTCATAACATTTAGTGAGCCCTTGAATACTTCAAGCGTCAGTTCAAATAATTTATCGGGTCAGCTAGATCGTGAGCTGGGATTAGGTAGTTTAGTAACATTTGGTTCGGATGCAACGGTAGAGTGGTTAGAGTCGGACCATGTATTAGTTATAACATTAGGATCTAATACAAATGGTTTGAATTCGAGTACGATCCTATTACCTTCAGAAAATATTCTTGATAAATTAGGTAATGCTTATGGAAGTAATCGTAATGTTGCTGATTTTGGAATTTCATTACCACTCAATGACACGGTAGCGCCTACAGTGGAATTCAGCTTCTATAAAGATAATGTGGAGCTAAATTCTGATTCTCTCGAATTTATAGGTCCCGGTGTTATAGAGATCAGAGCCGCTTTTAGTGATACGCAGTCAAGTATTCCTGAAATACTTATTTCAAATGGTAATCTTACAATATCAAGCGGAGCTATGACATTGCTCGCCGGAGATGCTACTGGCAAAATTTACTTTTTCAATCACACCGTTATGTTAGAGGATGGACAGTCATCGATTGATGGTCTTCATACTGTGACTGTGACTGGTGACTCAGATCCAGTTTCTGGAAGTAGTATAATTATCAAAGAGCCTCGTGATTTCACCGTCGATACAAAAGCTCCGGCAGTCACATTAAATTCCTTTGGACAACTAGAAAATATTTCAGGACAGGATAAAAGAATTACAGAGATAGATAATATTTCTATAGATGGGTCGGCAAATGAAGATTTAATAAGCTTTCAGGCTCAAATTATCTCTCCAATTGGTGGAGTTTCTATTTTTGGATCGCTCCAATCGGGTTCTAATCAAAATTTTGAATTTCAACTAATTAATCTACAACCTGGGGATAACATATTTCGCATCATCGTTCAGGATCGAGCAGGAAACCAATCGTTACTTCAAAGCCAGATTTACTATAAGAGTGATGGCCTAGATGTAATAGTTCAAGATCCTTTAGATCGTGATGGAGACGGTATAATTAATTTTGAAGATGCTTTTCCTGATGATCCTACCGAGCAGTATGATACTGACGGTGATGGTATTGGTGATCGAGCTGATACGGACGACGATGGCGATGGATTGCTTGATACTGATGAGTTGGAAACGATTATCAATTCCGAGACAATAGACTTGTCCTTAGATTCAGACAATGATGGTATCCCTAATTTCTTCGATTCGGATGATGACGCCGATGGTATTGAAGATAAGGATGAATTAGGTTACCAAAGTGAATTCAGGGTAACAGGTCAAGTTTTGGATAGTGACAATGATAATTTGCCAAATCCTACCGATGCTGATGATGACAATGATGGTTTAACTGATATTCAAGAACGATCTATAGGAACAAGTGTTTTCAATGTAGATACTGACGGTGATGGACTTATGGATGGGCAGGATTCAGCTCCATTAGATCCATTTCTTCCAGATGCTACGATTCCTGGAGGAGTTCCGGTAGCGTGTCAAAATCAATACCCACAAGGCTCAATTGATTATGATCAAGATGGGATCTTAAATGCTCAAGATCTTTTTCCATACGATCATGATAATGACGGAATACCCGACCATTTGGATTGTGATGATGATAGTGATCTCATTGACGATGGCTTAGATGAAATTTTAGTAGTTTCTTTAACAGACTATGACGGTGATGGTTTATTAAACAATGAGGATGATTTTCCCTGTGATGTCGAAAACGATGGAATTTCTGAACAAGTTTTTTCTGGTGGGGTAATTCGTTTTGGATTAAATTTTGATCGAGATAATGATTGTATTCCAGATAGTGAAGACTCTGATAAGGATGGCGATAAAATTCCAGATGAGCTTGAAAAATTAATAGATGATAATCAGGATGTGCAACTGGAGGCTGCAATTCCTAAAGATAATCAAGGTAACCTTATCTTTAAGTTAGGTAGCCAAGGATTACAGGAAGAAGTCGTTTACGATACCGCACAACTATCGGACGATTATAAGCTGTTGGAATCTTTAAGATTACCACCAGATGAGGATTATCTGGATGTAATACCAGTGATACAGGTGAAAAATGAAGCCCAGACAACCCTAGCTAACAATATGCCTACTGGATTTGAAGCTTTAGGGAAAGTTATTTCGATAAAAGGGAAGCTGAAGCCCAATGGCTCTGTTAGATTTCCGTTTCCGTTACCAGCTTTTCTGAAATTTGATAATACGTTGACTACTTCAGATCTTAGGCTTGAATTTTACGAGCAGGATTCTAATAATCCAATTATCGGTACTTGGCGTCAAAGTGGAACTGGATTTAGTTTAACTCCTGGAACAGGGGTTTTGTATGCTGATGTAACACATTTTTCTGACTGGAGAGTGTTAAGAAATACTGGTAATGTTTTTTCAAATAATGGAGGCGGTCAATTGGCAACTACAACTGGTGGCGGAGGCGGAGGAGGATGTTATATCGTTACTGCGTCTAGTGGTTCTACTAGTCATTGGATGGTAAAAGTTTTTAGTATCTTTCGTGATAAGTTTTTAATAGATAATTCATTGGGCGAATGGTTTATCAATCAGTACTATGTTTTTTCACCAACTATTGCAGCTATAATCAAGTCCAATGTGGTTTTTCAGTGGATTAGTTTCCTATTTCTATTGCCGATAGCTTTACTAACGAGTGGTTTGATTTTTTGGACGAATTGGCTTCTTTTAATATTACTGATATTTAGTGTGCTAATGTTAAGGCGCATTAGGTAAAGTAATTACCATAGCTTGCTTACAAAAAGTACATTAAATCCTCACTTGTTGTATTCATTATTAATTAATAAAACTCTTGTCTTCCTTGTGAGATGTGCTATTATCAAGACTCCATTTGGGGCGTTTAGCTCAGTTGGCTAGAGCACCTGCCTTACAAGCAGGGGGTCAGAGGTTCGAGTCCTCTAACGCCCATGTGAAATGGAAAAAGGGGCGTGTAGCTCAGTTGGTTAGAGTGCCTGCCTGTCACGCAGGAGGCCGCGAGTTCGAGTCTCGTCACGCCCGTCTTTTTTTGCCCGAGGGTAGATAGCTCAGTCGGTAGAGCAGTAGACTGAAAATCTACGTGTCGGGGGTTCAATTCCCTCTCTACCCACGTGGCCTTTTTTCT
>JAYZAC010000144.1:0-3474 GCA_036339875.1 bacterium
CCAAAAACTTTATATAGAATTCACGCTACAGGAGCGGTAATTTTCTTAGCAAAAAAATGATTTTTATATATTTCTAAAATATCTACTATTCATTGACACGATAGTTACTTTTCTTTTATTTATACATCCATGCACTTTAAACCGCGCACTTTATTAAGTTCTTTATTAATAGTCTGTATATTAATAACCCCAGGTTTACATATTTTTCATGTATGCATTGGACCTTCCAATACAGAAGTATCTTGTTCTTCACATGATCATCTAGGAAATTGTCAAAATGAAGAAGAACTTAATACAGAGCAAGAGTGTCAAATCTGTGAATTATTAGCCACATTCACACTGGCTTATTCGCATTTCGATTCATTCAGTTATTTTGTAAAGCTCTTTACTAATCAAAGAATTTACAATGAAACATCGTATTCATTATTTTTGAGCAGATTTTCAGCTAGAGCACCCCCATACCTTTAGAAATTTTCAGTCAAACTTTTGAGTCAGATCTGTATATCTGACTGGTTTTTATTACTTAAATTTATGAATTTCTAAAGGAACTAACGTGAAATTAAAATTATCATTAGCCCTAGTATGTGGGTTGACAATCAGCAGTAACGTAATTGCTGATCATGGAACATTAAAAAGTACAGTAGCAACACTAAAAAAACAAAATCAGAAGCAAGCGAAGCAAATTGAATCTTTGCAGAATCAACTTCAAAATGTTTTGGACAAACTAAATGGTGAATCTCAATCGTCTGATATTGACGAAGCTCTTAAAAATGTTAGGGGTGTAAAATCGTCAAAGAAAGGTAAACAGAAAAATCTTGAAGTGGGGGCGATTTTTCAAACAGCGATTGGAACATCTTCTGAGCGTGACGGAAATCTTGGAAATTTGCAGCAGGGTGCTCACGACCCTAAAAAACGCGGATTTACAAATCGAGGAGTAGAATTCAGTTTATCTGGAGCAGTTGATACTAATTGGGATGCAGCTTTACACCTAATGTACGTCTATGACCACATAGAGGGCGAATCTAGGGTTGAAATTGAAGAGGCTTTTATTACCAGTCGTGATTTAGGTAATAATTTACAATTAGAGCTTGGTCATATGCATACAGAATTTGGTCGTATCAATCCAAGACATGCTCATGATTGGACGTTCTTAGATCAGCCAATTATTCATAATCGAGTATTTGGTGCTGATGCATTACGTGCGCCAGGTTTACGTTTGAGTTGGTTATCTCCCAAAGAGCGCTACAGTGAGTTTCATTTTGGATTACAAAATCCTAATGGAGAGACAATGACAAGTTTTCTAGCAAATGACGAAGTATATGGCGAAGCAAATCCCGCAGCAGGTGCCGCTTTTGTACAAAGAGATGTACGTGGAATCGATGATATGGTCAAACTGTTACGTTGGGACCAAGCATGGGAATTGGATGATAATGCTAATCTAAAGTTAGGTTTATCATGGTTATCGGGTCCTAATGCAACAGGTGCTGATGCTGATACCACTATTCAGGGACTTGATCTTGTATACAAGAAAAATTGGTTAACTGATGAAGGGGATCGCCGCGCATTAATTTTCGAAGGTGAATATATTGAGCGAGATTTTGATCTGGCAGGAACCACTACTCAATTAGAAGATAAAGGTTTCTTTGGACAAGTTAGTTATCAAAAAACTGACAAGCTTAAGTATGGATTTCGCTATGAAAAGGCATGGGCTAAGAACGGAGCTGGTATTGCAGCAGACCCAAAGCGTGCTGAAAGAGAGCGTTATTCTCCTCTAGTGACCTGGAAATTATCTGAGTTTAGTCAAGTAAGACTTCAATATAATAAAGATGATTTTGGTGTTCTTGCTGATGGTGATGCTGAATCAATTTGGTTAGGCTTCGATATTGCTATTGGTGCTCATCCAGCGCATAAGTTCTAGGGGCGAATATGCGTATTATAGCTTTACTACTATTAGTAATAACTTCGTCTGTATTTAGTCAGCCGGTTCTCAAAGTAGTAGCTACAACTCCTGAGTTAGCCAGTCTCGTAAAAGAAATTGGTACATCTCTAGTAGAAGTAAAGACATTAGTGAAGGGTCGTGAAGACCCTCACTATGTCGAAGTTTTACCGAGTTATGTGGCTGCTGTTAATAAAGCTGATCTAGTTGTTAAGGTTGGTTTAGAATTAGAAATCGGTTGGTTACCAGTGGTAATTCAGCAATCAAGAAATCAAAAGGTGCAAAAAGGCAAGTCTGGGCATTTAGATGTTTCTGATTTTATTGTACCGATTGAAACCATTGATGGGCCAATTCATCGTGGAATGGGTCATATCCACCCCAAAGGCAATCCTCACTATCTATCAGACCCTTCACAAGGTTTGTTAGCAGCGGGAGGTATCAAGGCAAAACTGCAGGAACTAATTCCAAATTCTAAGGTTGAAATAGAGGCTAATTATAATGTCTTTAAGCAAAAACTTGGTACGTATTTGCTTGGTGAAAGCTTAGTAGCTAAATATGATTCTGCAAAATTGTTAGAGCTACGTAGCTACAACAGTTTGATGAAATTTTTAAAGTCTAAAAATGAAGAAAAATTAATTGGCGGTCAGTTGAAGCGCTTTGAAATTTTTCAAAATAAGCCTGTGGTGCAAGGTCATAGTAGCTTTTCTAGCTTAATAAGATTTTTAGGTTTGAAAAATAATGGCACCTTAGAACCAAAACCGGGCATTAAACCAAGCTTTAAGTATTTGACGACTGCTGTTAAAAAAATCAATCATGACGGAGTGAAATTGGTGACTCATACACCGTTTTTTAATAAACGTCTGATCAGATTTGTTGAATCAGAGGTCAATTGCCCTGTGGTGGAACTGGGCACACAAATGAACTCAGTTAAAACTCATGATGATTATTTAGATTGGGTCCAATGGACTTTAGATACTTTATATGATGGTTTAACTGAAGACCGGGGCTAATTTGAGTGAATTTTCTTCAAAAATTTTTGAATTAAATGATGCTGATATAGGATATTCTTCCAGTGGATTTCGATTAAATCGGGTTCACTGGAAGATTTTTTCAGGCGATTTTTGGTGCCTTCTTGGTGCCAATGGAAGTGGCAAGTCTACTTTAATTAAAACCATAATCGGTGAGATTGAGCTCTTGAGAGGTAGTTTTTGCTGGAGTTCTGATTATCAAGATCGCTTATCTATGGGTTTTGTGCCTCAATCGATTAATTTTAATTCTGTTTATCCTGTAACTGTAAAAGAGTATTTAGAGCTTGGTCTTACTGATTGTGATGAAGGTTATGTTAATTATTTGAGTATTAAAGAAGTACTTCAAATGGTTCAATTGGATATTGACAACAAAAAAGATTTTACTGAGCTATCCTCTGGTCAGAAACAGCGTGTTACTTTGGCAAGAGCACTTCTGAGAAAGCCAAAAATATTACTTTTAGATGAGCCAACTACAGGTTTGGATTTACAATCTTCAATTAACCTCTTTGA
>JAYZAC010000145.1:0-30278 GCA_036339875.1 bacterium
TTACTGTATCCTGTAGATCGTTTGTTACAAATTTTGTCAGCCTCCGGATTTAATTCTACGCAAAAATTTTTACTAGTTGGTAATACTACGAGTGGCTGGGGAGAAGAGGGAAGATTATACTGGATTTTAAGTCAGTTTTTCGAAGTTGATGTAAAGATACTTGACGGTGGGTTTACAGCCTTGAAGCGTCGGATTGCTGGAAATCATTTTACAGATTCTCAGCGTGTTCAAAGATTAGCTTTGAGACCGAAGATTGTTGCTGGAGATTATTCTATTAGTTTTGCAGAACTTAAGAACTCTACCTCACCAGTGATAGACGTTAGAGGTGTATTAGAGTTCTCTGGAGCTACTCCATTCGGTTCTAGTTACGGTGGACATATCAAGGGTGCAAAATCTGTACCATGGGATCAGTTTTTTGATGGAGAAGGCTACCTGAAGGAAAAACCATTATTCATGAAGTCTTTGAGTGGTAAGAATCCTATACTTTATTGTACTGCGGGTTATCGATCAGCAATGGTTTGGGCAGTTCTTAAACATTATGGTATTGATTCAAAGAACTACGATGGAAGTTGGTTCGAGTATAGTAGTCAGAAAGATGATTAAGCCGATTTTTACATTAAAGCTTGATCCGAAACAACTTAGTCGAGGACTTAGGGCTGGTTTAGAACCTCCGGGCTATGATATCGGATTAGAGGTTCAACATGATCACATTTTTGGTGTCTATCAATTTGAGCATGATAATACAGATTATACTCTTCATTTCAAGATAGAAGAGTTACAACTTCGTCGCGTAAATGTTGAACATTCTGGCGATAATCTTCTCACGATTCTCTTTCAAGAGGTACCTCAAATCACAGCGCGCGGTAGCATATTGCATCAAGTGAGTACGGGAATAGCGAATATACTCGGTCGATTTGTCACCATGGAATCTGTTTTTCAATTGATTCGTACTTTTATTCCTGGTTTGCTGATAAGAGGAAACGATCTACAATTAGTGCTTCCACCAAAAATTTACGAAGATTGGCGTGGTTTAATTCTTACATTAACCTTGAGAGCTGGTATGTGGTTTAGAGTAATACCTAACAACGGTAAATTAGACATACAAATTTATTGGGGAAGCTCCAATCTTTTAAGAAACTCTGAAAATGAACCATCTTAATCTTAGATATTAATTACAGTTTGTAATTATTAATTTCAGTTACAGCAAATTGGGTTCAATAAAGTCGCTTGTTCATACCACTTAAATATTTAGCGACTCTAATTTAGGTAGTATATGTTTTACAGCTTTTGCACTTATTTTTGATTCATGGATAATAGCAAGCCTGACACCTTTTGATCTCAATGATAAATTTATTAGTTCCTCTAGTTTTTTAGTGATCGCTTCATGGCTCTTAACATTGTCTAGAAAATCAGAATTACGTTTTGTGGCCGCAAAACCAGCTTCAGTAGCGGCGCGGTAAGCTTTTGATGATCCTGTTGTTATACTGTCGATAAAATAAAGTTTTCGATGTTGTGAGACTTCATCCATCACGATTCGCATCAGATCAAGATCACGCGTTGCTTTAGATCCTTGGTGATTATTAAACCCTTGTGCTAATGGTACAGAATTTAAACTTTTTTTAACCCTAGAGCGAATTTCTTGATCATCTAAATCAGTTTCAATAACGAGTGGTGATCTAAAGTAACGACGGTGATTTGGTTGCATGGGCATATGTAACATTATTTCAAAACCTTCTTGGTATGCCAGTTCCGATTGCGTCTCGGTTGTATCGTAAAAAGGTAGAAAAGCCATGGTAAGAGGATGCCCCATATTTCGATAGATTTTAAATCCGCGACTCATGTGACCCATGTCATCAATTACAATACTTATTCTTGCCCTAGGTTGTGGCTTCTCAAAAATGAATTGCAGCTCAGTTTCAGTATTAACAACCAATGTGGTAGTCATAATTTGAGATGATTTTCGTGAATTATGAGTCCAAGTAAATGAATAATCTTTGAATGATTGACGCTGCAATTTGCGGGCTAAAAATGGGAAATTTACCCAAGCAGGAAGATTAATCTTCCATTCAGATTGACTAATAACTTCTATTTTAGGGTTATAACGATAATATCGTAGTCGAGTTTCTATAAATTCTTTAATCTCATCTACCCTTGCTGGTTTGGGCAAAGTTACTAGAGTTTCATAACTAAGCTTTCTTTGAGAAATAAGAAACTCATCAAGAAGAGTTCGTAATTTTTGCCGTGACTCAGTCTTCGGCTTACTGGCATTATAATTTTTTCCAAATACAAAAGGACTGTTCTCTTTAGAGTCATCATTGGTATTTAGTTGAAGAAATTCGTCTAGAGGGTCTTGATCGGGTATTTTTTTATTATCGCGATGACCGAAAGATCCAAAGTCAATAGTTTGTTTTTTGAGCGCAGTATCTGTCTCTTGATTAATAGGATTATTACTTTTGACGTTTGATTGTGAATATTTAGACTTCTCCCATAGTGGATTGAAATCATTAAGCTCTTGAGCAGAGACGCTAGTACACAATAAACTGAGTAAAAAAATCTGTATCATGAATTAATTCTCTGTCAGAGCTCCAAAAAAAGTTTTGAAGCTTTCAAAGTGTCGACCGCTCTTCGCCATTGAATATCATACTTAGGTATGGTCATATATTTACTAACCTCTTTATCAGAACTTTTCTTAACATCGTCCGATTTTTTCGGTTCATCTTTAGTTTTTTCGTCGGAACCTGATTTTAAATATTCATCTTGTTTTTCACGAGTTTCTTCATAGTTTTGATTAGCGATTTGCTCCATCTCATCTCGATATTCTTTCAGCTGGTCTTCAGTTAATTTGGGGAATTCAACCTCTATATCTGGCTTGATACCCTTTTTGTGAATACGATCATCGCCCGGCGTGTAATAATATGCGGTTGTTAGTGCTAATGCAGACCCATCATGTAAAGGTAGAACGGTTTGGACTGAACCTTTACCAAAGGTTTTTGATCCTAATAGCAAAGCACGTCGATTATCTTTTACAGCACCGGCTACAATTTCGCTAGCAGAGGCCGAGCCCCCATCTACTAAAACAACCAGAGGCCATCGACGAGGTTTAGGTTCTCTGCTTCTAAATACGGTAGGCTCACCTTCTCTCTCTTTTATTGAAACTACGACTTTACTCTGAGCAAGGAAAATTTGAGATACTTCAACTGCCGCAGTCAGTAACCCTCCAGGATTTCCTCTTAAGTCTAAGACGAATCCTTTTAAGTCATCTTTCTTCTCTAGTTTCTCAATTTCTTTTCTTAAATCAGAGCCAGATGTCTGGGTAAAACCAGTTAATCGAGCATATCCAATTCCTTTGTCCACATAACCAGCTCGAACAGAAGGTACTTTTATGAGATCTCTAATAATTGTGTAATCAATTAATTTTTTCTCGCCTTTTCTGGCTACAGAAATCGTTACTTCTGTTTTAGGTTTACCTCGCAATAGTTTTACAGCAGCTTCTACGGACATACCTTCTGTGGATTTACCGTTAATTTTAGCTATTTTATCGCCCGCTCTTACTCCAACTCTAAATGCCGGTGTACCTTCCATTGGAGATATTATGGTGAGAATTTTATCTCGAATACCTAGTAAAATACCTAAGCCGCCAAATTCTCCATCCGTTTCTTCCTGCATAGTCTTGAAGCTAGCAGGTGGCATATATCGACTAAATGGATCGTCAAGCTTTTTCAGAATACCCTCTATACCACCTTGAATAAGTTTTTCTTTATCTTTCGCGAGTTCTTCCTCTACGAATTTAGCTTGAACTAATTTAAGTACGTCAGCTAAGGTTTTAAGCTCACTGAAGTAATTCATTTGGACTCGGGCCGCGTGGATACTTCCAGATTGATTTTCAGGAAAGATCCAGTGAGCTATAAATGGATAAACTCCTACCATGACAATACCTAGCGTAAAAGCTTTCAATTTCATAACGGCTCCTTTAAGTCCCTTGCTGGCGTTCCAGCCACTCTATAGGGTTTTTTGGTTCGAGATCAACTATGACTTGATAATAGAGTCTCGGATTCCCCGCGGGACTTATACTTTTGTGACGATCTTCCGAAATTTTTGCAATTTTTTCGCCACGTCTTACATATTGATCGAGTGTCACTTGAATATTACTTAAATTACCATAAAGAGTTACAAATTTACCTTCATGATCCTCATGTGCAATCATCACTACCTTACCGTAGGTGGGAGAACTCTCTCCTGCGGGCAAACCTTTGTAAATAACAATTCCATCTTCTGAGGCAAATACGTTTCTTGACTGATTTGTAGTGATGTCGATTCCTGGTAGAAAGATGGTCGCTGACCCTTCTATCTGGCGACCAAAATTACGTGAAATTTGAAAAGGTTGCCTAAGCGGCCAAGATAAACTGTTTTTGGCGATTTTTTTTATATTTTTTTTGATAACCTTGGTAGCCTCCACCTCTTCACTCATCTGCTGGTGAGCGAATTTTAAATTGTCTATTTGGCGTTTCAAAAATTTCGATGATTTATCCATCTTTTGGGCCCTAGAAACTAATTGCTCTTGCTCGACGGCAATTTTTTCAAGATAATCTCGGTCTGTTTGGATACGATTAAGTAGAGAATTTTTTTGGTTTATCAATCGTTGACTCAGACGTTCTAATTCTGCTCTTTTAGTCTGAATTTCTTTGAGGTTCTGCCCCATTTCTTTGTGAAAATTCTTGAGTTCACGGAAATTTCCGCTATCTGCTGCCACGATTCGTTTGTAGAAATTCAATCTGTTTGAAAAATCTTGACTAGTTTTAGCGTTTAACAATATCTGCAAAAATGGACTATTACGATTTTTGTAAACATGATTTAATCTAGCAAAAAATTTGGCTTGATGTTTACCGAATTTCTTCTTACTAATTGATGATTTCCTCTCTAAAGCTTTGATATCGCGGATAATCTTTCTAATACGAGATTCAGTCTGTTTCAATTTAACTGATAAGAGTTCAAATTCTTGTTTCATGTCCTTGATGCGAACACGAACTGAACCTTGCTGAACATCAAGTTCTCCGAGCCGTTTCTCACCATTTTCTATCTTTTGTCGAAGAGTTATGAATTCATTGGATTGCTTTTTGAGCTTACTTTCCAACTCTGAAAATTCAGTATTAGTTGCTTGCACTAAAGCGAGTGATATTAGGAAAATCCAGTATTTCATACAAGAAATCTCCTCAGAGATAGTAAACTTCCTAAAAAACCAAGTGCAATTCCTAAGAAAACTAAACGTAAATAGAGTTGGATCAATTCTGCAGAATAAGTGATCAACTCCAAATTCGGGAAAATCATTATCAGACGATCATGCATCAAGCCGTATGCAATCGCGAGTATAGCAGTTGCCATTAAGGCCCCTAAGAGACCCTGAATTACGCCTTCAATTAAAAATGGGGCTCTTATGAACCAGTTAGAGGCTCCCACTAGGCGCATAATTTCAATTTCTTGACGTCTTGCGAATACTGTCAGTCGTATCGCATTACCAATGATTATTAAATTAGCCAATCCCAATAACAACAACATAGCTAAACCAGATGAACGTGATAGGCCGATTAATTGCATTAGACTTTGAACCCAGTCTTGGCCGCTACTAGAACCATCGATTGCTTCAAATTTAGAATACTCTTTACGAAAGGATCGAAAGTCATCGATTGGTTTTAATTGAATTTGAACTGAATCAGGAAGTGGATTAGTATCCAAACCTTCTAATAAAGCAGAATCCTCTCCTAATTCTCTACCTAAATCTAAAAGGGCCTGTTCACGTGAGATTACCTTAAAGTCACGAACTCTTCGATCGTTTTCCAATTTATCCATTAATCTTCTAATTTCAGGCTCCAAAGCAGAATCTTTTAGATAAAAACTAATTTCAAGCTGGTTTTCTAAATGGTTAACCCAATTGTTTATGTTAGCTTGAAATAATAAAAATCCACCCAAGATTGTCAGTGATATTGCAACCGTTGTGATGGTTGCCATTGAAAGTACTCCACCATGTCGAAATCCTTTCAGAGCTTCTTGTAAATGATATAAGAGAGTATGTGCTTTCATATTTTATGTTGTTATAATTTCCGATTCATTGGCTAATGATTCATCGTTAGGTTCAATTTCATAAGTGCCTCTCAGAGCGTCTTTAACTATGCTGCCATTTGATAGATGAAGCACTCTCATTTGCAATCTATTGACCAGTTGCGCGTCATGAGTGGCTACCATCACGGTGGTGCCTCTGCTGTTTATTTCTAATAGAACATTCATTATCTCTAATGACAGTTCAGGATCTAGATTGCCAGTCGGCTCGTCAGTCAGCAGAATGGCAGGATCGTTTACTAGCGCACGAGCAATGCAGACTCTCTGCTGTTCCCCAGCACTTAATTGTCCCGGATAATTAGACATTTTATGTGTTAAGCCTAACGTCTCTAAAATTGATCTAGTTCTGTTGCTGATTTCATCAGGTGATGCCTCGACTACGCGTAGTGCAAATGCAACGTTTTCGGCGACTGTTCTATCTGGTAGTAGTTTGAAATCCTGAAAAACTACTCCTATGCTTCTTCTCAAGAAAGGGATGGCAGTCATCGATAATCTTTCGATATTTCGTCCATCAATTAAAATTGAGCCAGAAGTAGGCACTTCATCTCTGAAAATAAGTCGCATAAGGGTAGTTTTACCCGCACCACTGGGACCAACCAGAAATACGAATTCTCCCTTTTCAATATGCAGGTTGATGTTGTGCAGGGCGTGCGCACCGTTAGGGAATGCCTTTGAAACATCAAACATCTGTATCATGCCACCTCCGAATGGAAAGCAACAATCTAATGCCCATGGACCCCAAAATCAAGATGAACATACATTTTAAGCTTAAATTTACACAAAAATGTTTGATTTGATATATCAAAAATCATTTAAAATTCTGCAGCGTACTCGAACAGGACGTTGACTAAAAGCCCAGTCTGGTGTGTTATGAAGAAGCTACGAATTAGACTTTGGTTCAGGAAGAAGGTTATATGGAAAGTCGCAAAACACCTTTGTACGAATTACATGAGAGGCTTGGAGCCAAGATTGTAGACTTTCATGGATGGTTGATGCCCGTACACTACAGCTCCATTCTGGTAGAACATCAGGCCGTAAGAGAGCATGCTGGTCTGTTTGATGTATCTCATATGGGCGAGTTCGTTGTTACCGGTTCTGATGCTGAAGATTATCTGCAATGGATAGTTACAGGCGATATCAAACGTCTTGAGCCTGGGCAGTGCCTCTATTCGCCTATGTGTTATGAAAACGGTACGATAGTGGATGATTTACTGGTCTATAAACACAATTCAAGTCATTACATGATAGTAGTAAACGCATCTAATATTGACAAAGACTTCAATTGGATGAAGTCGCATACAGATGATTTTTCCGTCGAAATTGAGAACCAATCCGATAATTTTGCACTATTAGCTCTACAGGGTCCAGACTCTGAAAGTCACATAAGTTCGATTTTTAATGCAGATTTCGATGATTTAGGGTATTACCGCTTCAAGAATGTAGATTACCTTGGAGAAAATATACTTGTGTCGCGCACGGGATACACGGGCGAAGATGGTTTTGAAATCTATCTAAGACCAGAGCTGGCAACTAGTCTTTTTGAAACAATAATCTCATACCAAGATATTGTGCCTGCTGGTTTAGGATGTAGGGATACACTAAGATTCGAGGCTCGTTTGCCTTTGTATGGAAATGAGTTAAGTGATCAAGTTACGCCTATTGATACCGGATTGAAAAGGTTTGTTGATTTGGATGGTGATGCGTTCATCGGTCAAGAAATTTTACGTAGTCAGTTGGAAACTGGTGCCGACTACAAAATGTATGGATTGGAAATGGTTGATAAAGGTATAGCACGAACAGGCGTAAAAGTGTTTGAGCAAAAAGATGATGATAAGCCTGGTAAACTACGTGGGGAGGTAACCTCCGGTAGTTTCTGTCCATCGCTAAATACCAACTGTGCTTTAGCTCTTCTAAAACCGAAGTCCGGCAAGCCAGGTACGACTGTTCTTGTGGAGATTAGGGGAAAATTTAAGCGAGCCAAGATAGTAAAAACTCCATTTTACAAGAAAAAAAATTAGTGAAAACTTCCTAGGAGAAGCGCCATGTACAATATGCACGATGAAAATATTTTGAAAATATTAAAGGCTGAGGAGGAGCGTCAACGGTCAACACTGGAGATGATTGCGTCAGAAAATTTCACTTCAGCTGAGGTAATGATCGTTCAGGGTTCTGTTCTTACCAATAAATATGCAGAGGGCTATCCATCGAAAAGATACTATGGTGGCTGTGAATTCGTCGATGAGGCAGAGGAGCTAGCCAAGGAAAGACTTTGTGAGCTTTTCGGTTCAAAATTTGCAAATGTACAACCTCATTCAGGTTCTGGTGCTAATATGGCGGTTTATCATGCACTACTGGAACCTGGAGATGGAATTTTGGGAATGGACCTATCTCAAGGAGGGCATTTGACTCATGGTTCACCGGTCAATTTTTCTGGGATTCTTTACAAAGCTCATAGTTTTGGGCTCAATGAAGAGGAAAGAATTGATATGGAGCAGGTTCGAGAGCTAGCAGTTCAACATAAACCAAAAATGATTATTGCTGGTGCTAGCGCTTACCCCAGAAAAATAGATTTTGCGGCTTTCAAAAGCATATGCGAGGAGGTGGGAGCTTATTTATTGGTAGATATGGCTCATATAGCTGGATTAGTAGCAGCCGGCGTTCACCCTAGCCCGGTGGGAATCGCTGATGTTATTACCTCGACAACTCACAAAACTTTGAGAGGTCCAAGGGGAGGTATTGTTTTAACTGACAGTGAGGATATTATAAAAAAGGTTAATAAACTCGTTTTTCCAGGCATACAAGGTGGTCCATTGATGCATGTTATCGCGGCAAAGGCCGTCAGTTTCTTAGAAGCGTTAAGGCCAGAATTCAAAACATATCAGAAGCAAACTGTCGATAACGCTCGAGCTTTGGTTGGTCGATTAATCGAGCATGATTTTCGTGCCGTTACGGGTGGTACAGATAATCACCTAGGACTGATCGATCTTACGTCAAAAGGTGTTTCAGGTAAAAAATTCGAAAGAGCTTTGGAGGAGGCCGGAATTACTGTTAACAAAAATACAGTTCCTAATGAAACACGATCACCATTCATAACGAGTGGTATAAGGATTGGTACGCCTGCATTGACGACGAGAGGTATGAAAGAAGCTGATATGATTAAAATCGCTGATTGGATGAATCAAGTTATGGAGAATCGTAAGTCAGCTGATCAATTAAATAGTATCAAAAGTGAAGTAACCGAATTTGCTCAATCTTTCCCAATGCCATGGGATCAATAGACGCGAAGTAACTCTGCATAGTGAGGATCAAATATGAACGAAAAAACTTTTAGATTTACGAAGGATCACGAATGGATTTCTATTCCCGAAGGGGGTATCTCGAAGGTAGGTATTTCTAATCATGCGCAAGCTGAATTAGGAGATATTGTTTATATTGAACTACCTGAGCCACCAACTGATTTAACTAAGGGTGATTCAGCTGCAACTGTTGAATCTGTGAAGGCAGCGAGTGATGTTTATGCGCCAGTCGGTGGAATCATTCAGGAAGTAAATGAGGACTTAGAGGATAATCCGTCGATATTGAATGAGAGTCCTTATCAAAATGGTTGGTTATTCAGTATTAAGGTAGAAGACGAGAGCGAAATCCAAGACTTAATGGATTATGATTCATATCAAGCTTATTTAGAGGAACTCTGAGTTAGTATGAGGGTATTGATTTCCCCTGATGAATTACAATTTTCAGGGGATGGTGCTTTTAATATGGCACTGGATAAAGTTTTGTTTGAGGCCAATGACTATCAGAACCTACCGATTCTAAGGTTTTATTGCTTCGATAATGCCACGATTACGATTCCCATCCGATACGATGGTGAGGATTTGTGCCCCAGAAAGATCGCGTTCGATGACGTAAAGTTGAGTCGCAGAATTAGTGGTGGTAAGTACCTTCTTCATCAGTTGGGACTGACCTATGCTCTGTTCATACCCAAAGCTCATCCCAGTATTGTTGGGCTTGGCCTCAGAGAATCCTATCGCAGACTAAGTTTTCCCATATTAACCGCGCTTAAAAACTCTAATAGGTCTGTGAATTTTCTAAGCTGTACAACTGGAATTAAGCAAAATAAGGATTGTGCTATGGATACTGAGGTGGAATCCATGGGAATAAATGGAGTTAAATTCGTTGGTGCTGCACAAAAACGAGGTAGGCACTCATTAATCCAGCATGGTGAAATACAGTTAATATCATCTCAAATAGGTTTGGGGCATTATTTGCGTAATGGTAGTGCCAAAGAAACCGTAGGACTTGACACAAAGATTAATTTGACCAATTTTAAGTCTTCTAAAAAATTAGTTTGTCAACCCAAGCCAAGTATTGAAGGCAATCGAAGATCGGTTTACTATCTGAGGGAAAAAGTAGCCTCTGACATACTGCTTGAATTCGAAAAAGTATTTGGTGAAAGTAACTATCATCAGCTAGAATCCACCCTCATCAATCGAGCTGTTGCGTGTCGCAAAGATTTCGATATTGTAATGAAGTGATGTATTTTTCAAGTTTTCCTGTAAGCAGCCAACTCTAAAATCAAGGATTAGAATATGACAGAGAGTAAGTTGGACCCGAGTGAACTCCTGATTGTTAAGCACCCAGAGCAGGAGTTTGAAGAGTATGTAAAGAAACAAGTTCAAATTCACAGTAAATTTGAAGATGACGATTTAGACCTATATTTTGAAGCTCTAGAAGCAGGTAAAGAATTGTTGAAGGGCTAAATAAATGATTATTCTAAATATTTATGCACGAAACTTCATGAAGTATGAGGAACTTCGTATTCGAGAGATTCCTCGTAAAGGAATAGTAGGGATAGTAGGTGATAACGAGTCTGGCAAATCAACTATTTTAGAGGCTATTACCTGCAGTATTTTTGGTCGCACTGTGAAGGTACAAGAAGACAGTATCGTACGCTTAATCCATTGGAGAGGCTCTGAAATGGAAATTAGGCTAAGTTTCGAATTAAACGACCAGCAGTACAGAGTTTGGCGTCGTTATGATCGAGAGGGAGGAAAAGAAGCAATTCTTTATCGAGTCGTAGATGATCGCGAAGAAATACTAAAAGAAGGTTTAGGACCTGTAGACTCGCATCTTAGCGGTTTATTTCCAATTGACTTTGATGTATACCGACAAAGCTTTTATTTGGGGCAGAAGGAACTATCTAACTTATATGAAAAAAGAGTTCCTAATTCACTTGACTTGATGGATCAAATGACTGGATTGGGTAGGCTCAAAGGTGCTCATCAAAAGGTTACTGATCAATTACCTGAAGTAATGTCTGAAATCATTGATCTCGAAAAAAAACAATCGATTATCCAAGTCAAAATAGAGAGTCTTCAAGAAAGACTTGACGAAAGAGAAGGGATTGAGTCTGACTTACAAAGACAGCAAGAACGTTATGAAGAGGTTCATCAACAACGTAAGACAGAAGAGATGAAAGTTTCTACGCAAGAACGTTTTCGTCAGGATTTACAACGTTTAATTCAGAGTTTTTCTGATTTAAGAAAAAATTATTTGGGATATGAATACAAGCGACGTTTAAAGATCGCTGGTATAAGGTTTCAAAAGTTGTACTATGGTCTTAGAAATCGAATATCGGAACTACAGAATGAAGAATGTAGGCTGCGCGAACTCTGCGATGAAAAAGAGAAACAGTTTGAGGTTTCACAAGAAATCTTCAGAGAATTGAAGGCCATCCAATGTCTGGTTCAAGATCGCCTAGAACAGCTGAATAGTAATTCACAGAGTAATTTCGGTAGCGAGAATATGAAATCATATTTTTCTCCGTCGACTCTCAAAGAACGAGAAGTACTCGCAAAGCATCAATTGCAGGAGCACCGCGATCAAAATGTGTCTTTGGTTAGTAGCTTTAGAATGATGGGTACAGTTTTAACTATATTGACCTTATCAATAGTTGTTTGGGTTCTAAATCAAGACTTTCAATCGGGTGCGGAGTTTGCATCTCGATTTCAGACTCTTGATCCAATGTTTCAGATAGGTATGATTCTTTTTACGGTGCCTTTAATAGCTCTTTTGAGCTGGTTTATGTATTCGACAAATCAAGAAATTAATGTCAGCAAAGAAGCTATCAATAAATTAACATTCAACTTGAAAGGTATTCAGCATGATATTAATCAAGAAATCGAGGAAGTAGAGAAATTAAGAACATTTGATTTGAATAGAATAAGAGGTTTTGAAACCTTATCTGATCTACGAATTAGTTTCAAATATGAGCCTCTGCGAAGAAGATTGTGTCTTTTGGTTGATAGTTTTCAGGATAGAAAAGAACTATTTCAGGTTGGTTTGGAGCAGTTCCGAGCTTTCCAAGATGATATAGAGGGCGAAGTAAGAAAACTTAAAAAAACTCTTATAGAATTGGATCATCATTCGCACGTTTCTAAGCAATATGCCAGTCTTAGTGCTGAAATTGATTCATGGTCTTTTGTTGAAAAGACTGATGAGACTTTAGCTAGTGAGGATTTTTCAAGTACTATATTCGCAGCCTCTACATCGGTAGCAAGGTTAAAAGAGCTCTTGAAAGGTGATTTTAGTAAAGAGGAAATTCACTTTACAACTTCATTGAATGACTATAACGAACTCAAGAATCGTTTAGCATCTGATTACGATGATTCTAGCCTCCTTCCTGATATCTGGGATAAGAAAAGGCTAGAATGGGATTGGGATGAAAGTTCAATGATTGATATCGAACTAGATGTTTTTCTGGATAAAATGAGTTGGTTGGATGAGCAAAGCGAGTATCTCCTGAATTTACGTACCTCATGGTTTGAGAAATTTCAGAAAAATAAAGAATCTTTACTCAATGAGGAGTTCGACGAAAAAGCTTCCTCGCAAAGAATTCGTATCATGGAGGAAACGATTTCGAAATTGAATAATGTAGCTCAACAGAAAGACGAACTCTCAAATAATCTTGACGAAACAAATGGTCAACTTCAAGACACTCGTAAGGAACAGAATAAATTACGTCTCTTGGAGAAATTATTTAGGGGAACCATTGAATCGGTTCAGGCGCGTCTAAGTCCAAATCTAGCGCGATTCATCGGAGCAATACTTCCAGAAATTACGGAGCAGCGTTATGGTCGTGTTCGAGTCAGCCACGACCTTCAAATAGAAGTGTATTCTCCAGATAAAGAAGGATACATAGATTTTACATCATTATCTGGTGGTACTGCAGATCAATTACTTATATGTCTACGCTTGGCATTTGCAACTTCTTTGGTTCAGAGCACATTCCATGAAAATTACGAACAGTTTCTATGCTTGGATGAACCTTTACATGCTTTTGATAGTAAACGCGCTTTGACTTTTTTAGAGATGGTTATGAAGTTTAATCCAAATTTTCAGCAGGTTTTTTTGATTACTCATAATGCAAATCTTTTCAGTCACTTTGATAGAGTTCTAGAAGCAAATATTGAAACTGCTTCACTTGATATATAGGTGAACGATTGCAATCTTCTAAAATCCCACGAGAAGTAATTCAGGAGATTCTTGAAACTGCGGATATTGTGGAGGTTATATCCGGACATGTCGCGCTTAAAAAAGCGGGAAGTAATTATCGCGGTTTATGTCCTTTCCATAATGAGAAAACTCCATCTTTCAACGTAAATCCGTCTAAGCGTATTTTCAAATGCTTTGGTTGCGGAGAAGGTGGAGATGTAATTCAGTTTAAGATGAAAATAGAAAATAAGAACTTTCCAACTGTAGTTAAAGAACTAGCAGAGCACATGGGCATTGTATGGGATGTTGCGGAGCAGGGACAAATAGCACAAATGCTTAAACTCCATAACCTGGCTGGAAGTTTTTTTAAGAGACAGCTTGAACAGCATTCAATCGCATTGGATTACTTCAGTAGTAGAGGATTAACTGATGAAGTAATATCGAAATTTGAATTGGGGTATGCTCCCGATAGTTGGGACGCCCTGTTGAATTATTTACGTAATCAAATGGGTTTTTTTAATCGTGATTTATTCACAGAATCCGGTTTGTTTAGTAGTAACGAGAGAGGTAAGATTTTCGACAGATTTAGACAGAGAGTTATCTTTCCAATTCACAATCATCGTAATCAAATTATCGCTTTTGGCGGAAGAGTTCTCAACAACAGCGAAAAAACTGCTAAGTATTTGAATAGTCCAGATTCACCACTCTTTGAGAAAGGTCGAGTCCTTTACAATTTGAATCGAGTTGCAGGATATGGTCAGTTTAATGAGGTGATAGTGGTTGAAGGTTACATGGATGTAATTGCATTAGATCAGTTCGGTATCCCTAATGTTGTTGCGCCTTTAGGAACAGGTTTCACAAAGCAGCAGGTGACTCTTTTAGAGGAAAGATTTGATAAAGTAATTTTACTTTTTGACGGCGATAATGCAGGGGGCACTGCTACCTTAAGAGCATTAGAGCGTTTAATTGATTCAAGCCTTATAGTTTTAGCAGTTAGACTTGAAGAAGGTATGGACCCCATGGATTTTGTAAAGATTCACGGTAGTGATAAACTTCGTCAAAAGCTGTCTGAGGCGTCAAACGCTTTGCGTTTTTATTGTGAGGATGTATTGCGACAATATCCGGTTAAAGATAGAAAAAATAAGAAGATGGCATATGTGACGATTAGGGACTTTTTTAGAAAGTTAGACCCCATATTGTTAGTGGGCGATGATAGAATCAACGAGCCTAGTTTGGTTCACTATCTTTCAACGAGTTTTGATGTACAAGAGCAAATTATTAGAGATCAATTTTTTCCAGCTAGACAAAGTGCTGCGCAAGTTCCACAGAAATTACCTAAGAAAGAGCGACACTCTGAAGATTTATTAAGATTGATTTTGAGTGCTTTTAAAAATCAAGAAATTAGAAAAGCAGTAATTTCAGTTCTCACTCGCTCCGAAATTGAGGTCACACCCTATCTGATGTTGTGGAATTTACTTGTTGGTAAAGAAGTACCTAGTCTCCAAGAATTATCCCTTCATGTAGATAATGAAACGAGGCAACTATTAATTGATATGCAATGGGAAGAGACAGAATTTTTATATACAAATATTCAAGAGTGTGAAATTGCTCTTACAGAATACAAATTTCAGCAGGTTCAACAGAAGCTTGTCGAGGTCATGCAAAATCTTGCGAATCCCGCTTTAGGAGCAGATAAAAAGAGAGTTTTACAGGAAGAACGTATGTCTCTCACGCGAGAAAGAGGAAGGCTTATTGGTCTTAAATCTAGTCGATAAATCTATCTCAAGTCCCAATATGCAAGAATTTCATAAGATTTTCTGTAACTTTTTGATTAAAAAGTAGTCCAATTAACAGTAGTGGAACTTAGGGCTTGAAAAAAAGGTCAGCATAGTATATACACGAGATTCGTTTTTAATAGCAGGGGTTTAGTATGTCCAAAGAAGTTGAGCGAGAAGAAGAAGAAGTTGTCGAAGAGGAAGCGCCGGACTATTCAGCAGAAGAAAAGTATGAACCTGATTTTGAAGATGCTGCTGCGGTTAAGGAAAAGGATACAACAACTAATAATTCCAGTATTCAAGATGCGTCAGACATAAACGAGGTGATTTCTTATTTACAGCAGGCTCGTAATTATCGTGGCCCCGGAATGGTTGAAGACAATGATGCTATGGGACCTACCGATTTGGAGATGAAGAAGATCTACGAAGAGGAAAAAGAAGAGAAGACGGAGAAGCCTAAGGAAGACGATGGTCTCAAGTACGATGACTCAGTGAAAATTTATTTGAAAGAAATAGGCTCGATTCCACTACTAACCGTTGAAGAAGAGATTGCACTTGCTAAACGGATTGAAAAACATGACAAACAAGCCATGGCTAAATTGATCCAAGCGAACTTGAGACTAGTAGTATCGGTAGCAAAGAAATATACCAAGCGTGGTTTACATTTTCTTGATTTAATTCAAGAAGGTAATCAGGGTCTAATTAGAGCAGTAGAAAAATTCAAGTATAAAAAGGGTTTCAAGTTCTCGACTTATGCGATCTGGTGGATTCGACAGGCTATTACAAGAGCTATTGCCGATCAGGCAAGGACAATTCGAATACCCGTTCACATGGTTGAGACGATCAATAAGGTAAGGAAAGTCGCTAGAATACTTACCCAAAAACTTGGGCGTGAACCCAGTTGTGAAGAGATAGCTGAAGAACTTGCAATGACACCAGAGAAGGTTAAAGGCATTCTTAAGACTGCTATGGATCCAATCTCATTGGAGACTCCTATAAATGGCGAAAATGATTCCAGTCTTGGTGATTTTGTTGAGGATAAGCAGGTGATGGAGCCAGTTCGAAGTGCTTACAGTAATATGCTCAAAGAGCAGATTCATGAGGTGCTAAGTTCCTTGACTGAGAGAGAGCATAAGGTTATTAATTATCGTTTTGGTCTTGAAGATGGCTGGCAAAGAACTTTAGAGGAAGTCGGGCAAAAATTTGGCGTGACTAGAGAGAGAATTCGTCAAATTGAAGCTAAGGCTCTTCGAAAATTAAGACATCCGTCTCGTAGTAAAAAACTTAAGGAATTCTATATTGACTAAGTATTGATCGTCGCGTCGGTGCGCATTAAGGGGAAGGTTTTTTTCTTGTCTTTCAACTCAGTGCCAAAGGAAGAACTGGTACAACTCGTCACCCGAAAAAGTGAGGAGATACAGGTTCTACGTGAAATCAGTAATCGTCTAAGTGGACATTTTGAAATTGACTCCTTGCTCAAGGAGATCATGAACTACACAAAAAAAATTCTGCGCTCCGAGGCATGCTCCTTACTTCTTGTGGATGAAGATAGTGAGAAGCTTTTCTTTTATGTAACTGATGATTCGGGTGCGGACCTAGAAGCTATTCGAATCGATAAAGGACAAGGCATCGTTGGCGCTGTATTTGAAAGCGGCGAATCTACTATTGTCAATAATGTTGAAGAGGACCCTAGATTTTTCGGTGGGGTGGACCAACAGACGGGTTTTATAACAAAATCGTTAGTTTGCGTACCAATGTCAGTTGGAACTAATTGCATCGGGGTGGTTGAGGTATTAAATAGAATTGAAGGAAGCTACACTAAAGAAGATGTTGAGACACTAGAATCAATTGCTAGTCAGTCAGCTTTGGCTATCGAATATGTTCGTGCGAATGAAAAACGATCATTTGATGAGCGTCTGGCGGTTGTTGGTAATATGTCAGCTGCAATGGTTCATGATCTAAGAAATTCAATGCAAGTAATTTCAGGATTTTCACAATTAATTGCGATGGAGCAACCTCAACAGAGAGAATATTGTGACGTTATTGGTCGTGAAATTGATAAATTGGTTCAGATGAGTCAAGAAATCTTGGAATTTGCTAGAGGTAGCAAAATTAGCTTGGACCCCGTACAGATAAGTTTAGGGTCATTTTTGAAAAGCATTCACAAGCTAAATATTGATAGAATGACTAAACACGGTTGCAGCTTCCGATTGAAACTAAATAACGACGTGCAAGTGAATCTAGATGTGAATAAGATGCAGCGTGTGCTACAAAATATTTTGAATAACGCGATTGAAGCTTCAGTAGAATTTCGCGAAATTACACTGGAGGGCGGATTAGTAGAGGGTATACCTCAAATAATAGTTAGAGATCGTGGAAAAGGTATGGATGATGATTCTCTAAATAAAATATTTAAACCTTTTTTCTCAAAAGGTAAATCGGGTGGTACCGGTTTGGGAATGGCGATTGTTAAAAATATTGTGGAGGGGCACAATGCCAGTATCACGGTAGCAAGTCAAATATCTAAAGGTTCAGAGTTTGTAATTAAATTTAAAGAGTAGAATATGAGTGAGTTTGATCTTCAGCGAGTATTAGCTGGTGTAGTTTCTAAATTTGGTATTAAAAACTTGGGAGAGCTGGATTTCTCAAGACTTGCTGAGGTATTGCCACCTGATCTGGAAGTGGAGCAGGTAGAGCAGGTACTAGATGCTTTATTCGATTTGACAAATATTGATGAAGCGGTTTTTGAATCTGCGTTAGCTGAAGAAAAAACTGATGGTTGTAGGTACGATGAAGTCACTAATTCACTAGCTGGATATATTTTACAACTTAAGAATATAAATCCTTTGGACAATTTCGAAGAGCAAGATTTGATAGATTTGGCTGAACAGGGTAGTCAGGATGCTCGTAACAGATTAATCGAGTCTTACTTACCAATGGTATTGAATATTGCTCGAGAAAAAGGTCGGAAGCGCGAGGAGATATTAGAATTTATTCAGGAGGGTAACATTGCCTTGATTCAGGCAGTGGAATCTTACAGTATGGATGGTAGTTCAAGTCTTAGAGATTATTCGAGGTGGAGGGTTCGCAAGGCAATCGTCAAATCACAGCGACAACAGGAGCAACTCATAAAGTTACCGAAAACTATCACTCTTTTTTTCCAAAAATTCAAAGAAACCTGCGATGAGCTTTACAGGAGAAGTAATCGTGCTCCTGAACTTGAAGAAATCGCTACCAGAATGCACATGGATATTGAACTAGTACGTAAAAATTTGACCTTGGGCTCGACTCTAATGTCTGAGGGCGATAATCTTACATCCGAAGATGCAGCATTCATGCGCTATCTAAAAGATTTTCAAACTCTAGATGATTTCGCGGTTCAGAATTTTCACCTTTTGAGAAATAATATTAAGAAAAATATTGATTTACTAAGTCCTGTGGAAAAAGAGATTCTTACTTTATTTTACGATTTGGATGAAAATGGAAATAGGCTGGATGTATTTGAAATAGCTGATGAATTGGGATTAAAGACAAAGCATGTGGAGGATCTCAAGACAGCGGCAATAACCAAAGTTCATCAAGGTTCAATTGAGGGATAGTTTTTATGATAGAAAGAATTCATGTACAAATACTGTTAGTAGGAACCTTAGTTTTTAGCATATTTTTATCAGATAATTTTGCAGCTAGAGTTCAATTTTTTAAGGGTAAAGTTTTATGGGGAGATGTGATGACCAAAGATGGTCTCATTAGTGTGAACAGTGAAAATGGATTGTTTCAATATAAATTTTCTACGGTTAAGACAATAAAGGCAGGACGACGAGAACATATTGTCGTTGGGTCATTTGTGGAGCTGAAAAAAGAGCCTAGTCACACTAGTGATGTACATTTTAGACTATATGAAGGTACTACATTACGCAAGGCGGGTGCACAGAGGGGTGACTTTCACAAGGTTCGAGTTTTTGACACGATAGGTTGGGTCGCGGATAAGTCTGTTGGACGTATTCTGGAGCAAACAGCGGGGATATTTCCCCTAGTAGAACTTACTACCAAAAAAGGTTTGATTGGTATCGAGCTATTTGAGGATGAATGTCCTAACACAGTTGCTAATTTTGTGAATCTAGCGGATAAGCAGTTTTACAATGGTCTTGAGTTTCATCGAGTGGATGAAAACTTTCTTGTAATGGGTGGTGACCCCGAGGGTACCGGAGAGGGTGGTCCGGGTTACTACGTTAGATCCGAGTTTAGCCCAAACTTAAAAAATCTCAAAGGTGTAATTGGGATGGCGGACTCTGGAATCAATACTGCTGGTAGTCAATTTTATTTTTTATTGTCTGATGCACCACATCTAGATGGTCGCTACACTGTTTTTGGTAGAGTATACAAAGGTATGGAAGTCATTGAAAAATTATCAATAGGTGATGAAATCGTAGACTTAAAGGTTGTAAAGAGACGAGACAAAGATTACAAGCCAGAAATTATTCCGATTAATTCCTCTGCTAGTAAATGAAATAGGTTGTTCGGGTAAATTTCTGTGCCAAACTTTAGAGTTCATTCGGAGTTCAAACCTAAAGGGGATCAACCTACGGCAATAGAATCTATTTGTCAGGGAATGTTGGCCAATAATCAACATCAGATATTAAAGGGTGTTACTGGTTCCGGTAAAACATACGTGATGGCTAAAGTCATCGAGGAATTACAGCGACCAACGTTGATAATAACTCACAATAAAACTCTAGTAGGTCAATTGTACCAAGAGTTTCGCAATTTTTTTCCAGACAATGCTGTGGAGTACTTCGTATCATACTATGACTATTATCAGCCCGAAGCTTACGTGCCTAGTCGAGATATTTTTATAGAAAAAGATTCAAGGATCAATGATGAGATCGATTACTTGAGACATAGAGCAACGGCTTCACTTTTCGAAAGAGAAGACATTATAATTGTTGCTTCAGTATCTAGTATTTATGGTCTAGGTTCTCCAGAAAATTACGATGATCAAAAGTTGCGCTTAGCAATTGGTGAGGAAATAGAGCGCGATGAAGTCCTTCGCAATCTTGTTAAAGTTCAGTACGAGCGCTCAGAATATTTAGGGAGAGGTAATTTTAGAGCACGCGGTGATGTGGTCGAAATTTTCCCAAAATCTTCGGAAACAGCAATTAGAATTGAGTTTTTTGGTGATGAGGTAGAAAGAATTGCCGAATATGATCCACTCACAGGGGTGGTCTTCCGAGAATTGGATGTAGTCAATATTTATCCTGCACAACACTACGTTACACCCACTCACCATCGTGACCAAGCGCTAACTAAAATCCGTGAGGAAATGGATGTAATGGAGCAGCATTTTTTAAAGCAGGAAAAGTTCATTGAGGCGCAGAGGATTCGTGAGCGTACTAGTTTTGATCTTGAAATGATTCAAGAAATTGGTTTTTGTAAAGGTATTGAAAATTATTCTAGACATCTAGAAGGGCGGGCAGAGGGTAGCCCTCCAGCTACTCTACTACATTATCTACCTCATAATGGGATGGTATTTTTAGACGAAAGTCATGTGACAATTCCACAATTAAAAGGAATGTACAATGGTGACCAAGCTCGAAAAAGTAATCTTGTTCAGTTTGGATTTCGTTTGCCTTCTGCACTGGATAACCGCCCCTTAAAGTACGAAGAATTTAGAAAGTTTGCACCACAAACCCTATACGTGTCTGCCACACCTGGTCCGGTTGAATTAGAGGATGCTCGCGATCGTTCAGTTCCTTTGATTGTTCGACCAACTGGATTATTGGACCCACTGATAGAAGTAAGACCGTTGAAGTTTCAAGTTGATGACATAATGGAAGAATGTCGAAAACGTGCCCTAAAGGATCAGCGGGTCTTTATAACCACATTGACAAAAAAGATGGCAGAAGATCTCACCGAATATTTGGATGAAAATGGAATCCGTTGTAAATATTTACATTCAGAGATTGAAACTATTGAACGACTAGAGCTTATTCGTCAGTTAAGGTTAGGTGTATTCGATGTACTTATAGGAATAAACTTACTAAGAGAGGGTTTGGATGTTCCTGAAGTCTCTCTAGTTTGTGTGATGGACGCTGATAAAGAAGGTTTTCTGAGGTCGGCATCTTCTCTAATACAGATAAGTGGCAGAGCAGCTAGAAATGTTAATGGCCGAGTTATAATGTATGCTGATGTTCTAACTGATAGTATAAAAGCTGCAATTCGAGAAGCAGATAATCGGCGTGAAATTCAGCAAGCTTATAATGAACAGCACGGTATCATTCCACAATCCATAATCAAAAGTGTAGCAGATTCTATTCAAGAGGAAATTCCCCAAAATGATGAGCCTCGCCAGGAGAAATTGAACCAAGAAATCAGTGAATTCTTAAATTCTAAACCTGATACAGCTCAAATTAATCAAAAGGTAGTACAACTTAATACAATGATGCAGCGGGCAGCGGAATCCTTAGATTTTGAACGAGCTGCTGAATTAAGAGATCAGATCTTTAGGTTACAAGGTGATTCGAATCGTAAACAAGTGAAAAAGCAGCGTAGTTTCTGACATTATCCATGGTTTACTAATAAATTAAATATGATTAGTTTAGACACTAACTTAAAGGCAATTTTGATGAATCTTCCTGAGCTTTCTGGAGTTTATCAATTTTACGATGATTCCAATGAGATTATATACATAGGTAAATCAAGGAATTTGAAAAAACGAGTCGGCTCTTATTTTCAAAAAACACCTGATTCTCCTAGGATAGCGCTTTTGGTTAAAAACGTATTTGATATTCAGTTTACGGTAACAAATTCGGAAACAGAAGCACTGATGCTCGAGATTAATTTGATAAAGAGGCATAGTCCTAGATTCAATGTTTTATTCAAAGATGGTAAGTCTTACCCCTATATAAAATTGCATTCTCAATTGCCCTTTGCGTATGTAGAGAAAGTTCGTGAGGTAAATAATGATGGTGCCACTTATTTTGGCCCCTTTGTACAGGAGGGTAAAGTAAATCGAATTATGAGATTTATTGATCGCCATTACAAGTTAGTTAAGTGCCAGAAAGATGTGTCTGATCGCAAGGGAAAAGCATGTTTAGATTATCAGATCGGACGATGTGACGGCCCTTGTTTCCAAGAAATAAATGAACATTTGTATGATGATGAAGTGCTTGAGGTTAAAAATTTACTAAATGGTAGATACCTTGATTTAAAGCGTAGATTGACGGATAAGATGATGGAATGCTCGCAACAGCTTGCTTTTGAAAATGCTGGCAAAATAAGAGATCAGATCAGAGCAATCACAATATTAGAACAGGAACAAGATGCAATTAGTTCAGATGATCATAGTTATGATGTTATCGCTATCGATCAATTGGACTCGAATGTTCTTATTCAACACTTGATCATTCGTACTGGCAAAATAGTTGAACAATTTAAGGTCCGCTACGAGATTCAGTATGAAGATCAAAATCTGCATGAAATTTTATTTGAATATATTAAAATACACTATACTCAAGTTAAGGATTCTCCAAATCAGATCAATTTAGATAGGAGTTTATCTCAAGAACTAGATTTGGAAAACTTTCTTAATCAATTCAAGGAACTCCACGGTCATAAATTAGATATTCATATGCCTCAACGAGGACGTAAGAAACGATTACTTGACTTGGCAATTAAAAATGTAAGCGAAAGTCTGAAAGCAGATTTACAAAAAAAGGATAGAATAGGAACCCTCCTATCAAAGACTTACGAATTATTAAAGCTTCCAAAAGTGCCTTATCGTATTGAATGTTTCGATATTTCCAACATTCAAGGCAGTGAGCCAGTGGCATCCATGGTTGTGGCCGTAAATGGAAAAATGGAAAAGAAGTTATATCGCCAGTACAAAATACGCGGGAAAAGCACTCCTGATGACTTTGCTATGATGAAAGAAGCAGTATCTAGAAGATATACTCGTTTGATACAAGAAGATAGCCCTTTTCCGGATTTGATTTTAATCGATGGAGGCCTGGGTCAATTAAATTCTGCCGCCCAAGTATTAAAAGAACTTGGAGTTAATATTCCGCTAGCATCTCTTGCCAAAAAGGAAGAGTTAATATTTGTATATGGCAGTGATATTAATAAAGGTGTTCAACTAGGCGCAGATAATGCCGTCAGACTTTTTTTTCAAACTATAAGAGATGAAGCACATAGATTTGCTATCACTTATCATAGGAAATTAAGAAAAAAACGTACATTACATTCAATACTTGAGGATGTCCCCGGAATAGGGCCAACTAGAAGAAAAAAACTTCTGAGACAATTTAGATCTGCGAAAATGATCTTGGAAGCATCAATTGATGAAATTATATCGTTGGGTATTCCTGAAGAGTCAGCTCAAAATTTAATCATTCACTTAAAAGAACAAGTTTTGAGTGGAAAATTAACACGCTGATAGAAATAAAATCATTAAAGATACGAAATCCTAATCGGTTTGCACTTGTTTGAATTTGTGTTGCAAGACGTCAAAATCAATGAAATTCGTGTTTCAAAGTTCGCTGAAAACCTAGCTTGTAAATGATTGTATTCATTGGTTACTTAAAGTCCGGAAAGTCGCATAAATAGTGGATTTTCACTATATTTTGTACGATCAAAAAAACCGAAAAAAAAGACAGTTTGTATTAAGCACAACTGCTAGTGGGCCGAAAAGAACAGGGAAGTCAATCAAAGTAGAATCGCAGTCAATAAACGAAGCATTAACAAACTACACAACGAAGCCTAAACAAAAAACGGATTGCAGAACAAAAGGGAAGATCGATGAAAAGTTTTTTCACACCCAAAGAGGTAGCAAGAATCATTGACATCTCTTATCGCCAGATTCAGTACTGGGATAAGACAAATTTTATCAAGCCGTCGTACCGTCGAAAGTCAAAGTACCGCTTGTACACATTTACCGACCTGTTTCAATTGAAAATTTCCAAGGTCTTGAGACGACAGGGATTTTCAATACAGAAACTTCGTAAGACCATAGAGGTATTACGCAAGCTTCTGCCGCAGGTCTCACACCCATTAATAGAACTAACGTTTCTAATTGATCAGGATAGAATCCTAGTTTTCAATGGAGATGTAGTCATGGACGAGGAAGCTGAGAAGAATTATATCAAGTTTCGCGTACAGGATCTTCGAAATGAAGTGGATAGTATGTTCCCACCAGTGGGCTCCTCCTCAGAATTCTCCAGCCAATTAAGTAGCGTTGGATAAAAAAAATAACGATTTTGAACTTATTCGCATCCTATTAATAAAGGGGCTGGGAGCATTACCTTCCGGCCCCACTTTCTTTGAGGAGGGAATATGCGGTTCTGGATTATTATTGGAATCTTTTTTCTAGATATAATTTTAAGTGCCCGGGTGCCATCAAACAATCACAAGGGCGATGGAATTGTTTACAGGGAAGTTTTAGATGATAACTCTTATTTGAAGACATTAAGGGAAGAAAATGTATCTTTTCTATTTCACGAAGCTGGTGAAATAAGTGTTGGTAAAAACGGAGAACTAAAAATAGCATTGAAAAAATTTGAGACAGAAGAGGATTATTGGACGAAACTATATTCCTTTTCTAACTATATGACTATTAAAGTCTGCCCGAGCTTACTACGACATATTTCAGAGCTAAAACTAGAGAAAATTACGGAAGAACTGATTCGACAATTAGAAGAGTACAATCGTAAATTTGATGGTGTCATACTAAACCTAGAAGCCAATAAATCAAACTTAAGCATCAATTTGAAGAGCTTTATAAATAAAATTCATGCAAAAAATTTCCGGGTAGGAATTCAAATGAATTTAGCTGACCTTCGTCAAGATACATTCAAAGGTTGGATACCCCACTTCTGCGTATATAGTTTAACTCCACAAACACCCGGCTCAAAAGTTCGACTCAAACCTAAATTGAGATTAGCTGCAAAATTAGGACGTCCATTTTATCTTTCCATTAATTTTGGTGAGATGTTAATAGATGAATCTAATTTGGATTTATCTTATAAAAATATGAGTCAATATTTGAAAAACGATTCTGCAAGATTGATTGAAGAAAAAAATATAGCGGGAAACCTTTGGAGGAAGTATGTGGTCAAAGAAGATTTAAAGTTAAAAGCAGAGAAAAGTATTGTAGCCGGTGAAATAATTCATAGTGTTGAGCCATCTCTAAAGATGATTTCTAAGGTACAAACCATTGCCTCGAAAATACCATCCTTTTATTTTAGTGGAATAATATACAATCTCAAAAGAATTCATCCACGCTATTTACTTTCGAAATCCTTGAAGCAGGTTGAACCAAGACTAGATTATAAGCTTGATAAAACTCATAAAGATTGGTTTCTCAGGCTAAGGATGAGTAATGACTCTTTACTCGGAAGTAGTCGAGGAAATAATGCAGCAGGTCTAGCCGTCAATACTCGAGGATTCAAACTGCAATCACTCGACTTAGGATCATTTGAAAATCTTGAGATTAATAAGCATCATAAAGAGACGCGGTATGTTTTTTCACTTTCCGAGTTGAATGCATTAAATTCAAGTTCGGAGGTAACTTTACGATTTAAACCCACATCGGAAACAGCCTATGATGCTGAGATTTCAGCCACTGCCTGGATGAGGCCATTTGGCTCCTCAGATAATCATTATTATGGGGGAAGTATAGGGAGTATTAAGCCTATTGCAGCATTAGATACAATAGCAAAACCACTATACAAAACTACTGACTTAAAAAACCGTAAATCATTTTAGGTATTAAGATGTTATTGACTTTTATTTTCTTAAGTCTTATCACAACAACGGTAGCAAATCATGGGGTTCCATGGCATATAAAACTGGGATATCAAAACGTAGACAAGGGAGCTAGTCAAAATCAAGAGAGTCTAGAGGGAGTAATCTTTTCCTATGAAAACTTGTTTAATCGTAAGGTGCATAGTTATTTTTCGACTTTTACGGAAATATCTTACAGTAACACTGCTAAATCGATCACTGAGGATATAAGACTTTTGCATTGCGGGTTTGGTATAAAATGGAATTTTGGACCAACAGATTTTGATTATGACCCTGCATCAGACTATGAATTCGTGCTCAATCAAGGAAGTCTATATATAAAGGCTGGTTTGGGATACACCAGTCTGACGTTAGATACACTGGTTCAGAATTTGAGATCAATGACCAGCACAAACAAGGAATACAGCACACAATATGGTTTAGGTTACGAATTGTTAGGTAAAAGAACAGGTTTTTTTCTTGAATATATGAAATCGGATTCAGATATTTTTAATTCAGGAATGATGCGTGCGGGAGTCAACTGGAAATTCTAATATGACTCCTTAGTTAGTGGAACTATTGTTTTTACATGATTCTTTTCGATTATTTTGAGCCTGTAATATTTCATAACATAAAACAGTGCTTCAAAAGGTTTTACGGAATCAAGATGCAAACTAATACTAGAATTTAGCTGATTAGATAGGTTTAGAGGTAAACCGCTTTTATTTATTATTCTCGTTAAAACAAGAAATAAGTTCCCGTTATAAACACTCATTTTAAATGCGGGTTCATTCCTATTGATTAATACTTGACGCATATCATTAGTCTTATCACCAAGGTCTGGAATTGAAGATTCAGATCTTGAAAATACTGCAAAATTAGTTCCATATTGCATTCGTACTCTTCCAGTTTCGTGCACTTCCTCTAAGCATTGATATATATTGCAATTAGTGAAACTATGAGACATCTTTCGATCTTCTAGATCGAGAATCATAGCATTGAAATCAAAAAACGTTGATATGTCGTATAGTACTCTGGAGATCGGTTGGTGCTTATAAATTGCCTGAAATTTACGAAGACCTGTAACTCCTCTAGCTTCTAATGAGTTAGAATTATTGGACTGAGTCATTTGACTTTCAGTATTTAAATTAACTGCAGGATAAATTCTCACCGGTAATGTCGAAATCAACATCAGTAATACAATTATTCGAAGATAATAAATCCCTTTTAGATGACGTTCTAAATTCATCGGCTCGATTATACAAAATTAAAGTCATCGAAGAAGTTGGTAAAGTATATTTCTTTTTTAATATCTCAGAATATAGTCAAAATAAAACTTGGAAGTTAAGTCTTTTTATATCTCCGGGTATCTTTAAAAGTGCCAGAGATATTAATTTCCGTGATTTTTTGAAAAGAACTGTGAAGCAAGAGTTAAAGGGTCTTCATTATCCTGAGAAAATTGACATTATACTACCGTATGTTTTGGATGATGATTGCAACACATCTCCACAATTAGCAAGGCAATCACTAAGCAAGGTAGTCGATTTGGTTGAAATGATATTACCGAATTGGAATATAGAGGATTTTCAAACAAAGGAATATAAAAATATAAAACAAATCGATACTGATTTTATAGTGAGACCAATGGCTACAAATCTATTGGTAATTCTGCTATCACTAATATTTGTAATTCAGACAACTATGACTTTTATAGACCCTGACTTTTTACAAATTGGATGGGTAGGTGTAAATAGCTTAAACATGGCATTAGGTAATTATATAGGGATTATTGGTGGGACGCTAATTCATGGCAATTTACTACATTTTTTAATGAATTTATTTGCCTTGTATTACCTAGGTATTCATTTATCGCGGTTTTATAATTTTTCAAGATTCATGTTAATCTATATACTCAGCACCATAGCAGGAGTACTTGGATCATTAGCTTTTGCTCAAGCAAATTCAATTGGTTCTTCAGGCTCAATCTTTGGACTGCTGGGCGCATTGATGATTGTCTTATGGAATGAAAAGCCCAAGACTGAGATTAGCGATTACTGGAACTTTCAGTTTAACTATCTGCTTCGATCACTTTATATTTGCTTAATACTAAGTTTGTTAATTCCAATCATTGTACCTAAGATCGATGTTTGGGGCCATCTTGGTGGATTTTTAGGTGGATTATTTATCTCTTTACAGCTCTCGAAAACTAATTGGCGATTCAAGGTGGGCAGCTGGATTATACTTATTTTTATATCTGTACCATGGTTATATCAACTACGAGATCAATACACGTGGGCAACTAAAATTCTAGACCAGCGTCAAAATCAAAGGGCTGCCTCTGAAAGATTAGTTATTGAGATGAATGGTCGCTTATCAGATATTACGCATTACATAAAAATTCTTTTGGATTTCAGAGCGGAAGATGTGCAAGCATTGCACTTACAGAAAGTCGATACTATGCGTACCAATTTTGAATTTATTAAAAAACAGAAAGAGTTTTTAGGTCAAAATCTTCTGAAACGGTATTTTGATTGTATCGACGAGGGATTGAATAGTCTTACCGTTCCGAGGAAATCAGGATATGGCCAGAATTGGTTACAAAGATATTCTGAACTGGAGAAACAAGTGATGCAATACTATGGCTTAGCAAGATCTGAGGAAAATTAGTGAGCCAAAATCTTAGTCATCACAATACTGTCTTTTTAGAACCTCGATTTAAAACAATCGTAATAATTGTTATTTCCACATTCACAGTTTGTTGGATAGTTTCAATAGTATTTGATTATGCGGAGGCCCCAATTCAAGAGCCGCTTCGTAGAAATATAGAACTGATTGAAGATATTAAACCAGATATTATGGCGAATCCTTTGATCATTAAAAACAATATTGATATGAATGGTACTATCGCCCGTGATGAAAAGCTATTAGGATGGAATGAATTTAGAGTGCAAAGAAGGTTGGATATTTCAAAACCGAAGGGCTTCCGTTCTGTGTTACAACGTCATGTAAAATTTAATGAAGGGCATGGTTTTTTTCAAATCGTTGAATTTTCTGATAATTTAGATGCATTTCATTTTTTATGGAATCTACCATCTGATTCAAAGCATGATCGAGGGTTTAAGTATGATAGTTCTCTATGGACAATTTCAGGTAGATTTTTGCAAGTTTCGCCAGATAGGGCATTTTCTTCCGCCGGTGAACAGATCAAACTTCATAACGCCATTGCGAGCAACCTTGGTAAGTCACTCATGGAATTATCTAATATAAGAGAAACTAAAACGCTATCTTTCGAAAATTTTGAATGGGATAAAAAAAGTCTCGGCAGAGTTTTAAAGTTAGAGTTATTTAATCATGAACTATATCTGGCAGATTCAAAAATTTTGGATAGTTTCGATTCAATTTCATACAAAGTACGAAACTATGCACTTGGAGATGTAGAGTTGAAAAGGGTGATCTCAATAGCTACTAGTCGTACTTTAATCGCAAGGTCAGATGGTGATTATGTTTTGATGAGTTCTGAATTTCCACGAAATCTTGATTTAATTCAAAAATATAAAGTGCAAAGACTTTTTCGATAAGTTGAAAGACTTACAACTTCTTGTTCGAATGTTGTGAATTTGTTATATTCTACCGCTTATGTCAGATTCCTTAAGTCAGTGCTCAACCCGCATTAAATTTAAGATTCGTTATTCAGAAACTGATCAAATGGGTGTAGCAAATCACGCTCGTTACTTCGATTGGTTCTCAGAAGGTCGAGTTGCTTGGCTCGAGGAGCGCGGTGAAAGATATTCTGATTGGGAGATGAAGGGTTGGGTGTTACCCGTGATTAATGCTGAGTGTAAGTATATAAAGTCATTACGCTTCCAAGAGGTAGTGGAGCTAAACACTCAAGTAACTAAATTCAACTCTCGGAAAGTAGAGTTCAGCTACAAGATACTAAAACCTAGTCAGAATTTGACCGTTGCGACAGGAAGAACTACTCATGTTTTCATGCATAATGTGAAAATTCGGCAATTAAAGCCGGAATATTACGAAGTGTTTTCGAGAACACCCACAAGGTTGTATTCATGAATTTATTTATAGTCGAATCTCCAGCCAAGATAAAGACGATACGAAAGTTTC